>JALHVH010000045.1 GCA_022867105.1 Candidatus Aminicenantota bacterium | reverse complement strand
ATATGGCAGGCATCCCGGGCAAGAAACTGCTGATAGGGATTTCAGCTTTTCTGCTGGGGATCGCGTGGGTAATCTTCAAGTTGTCCCAGTGGGCGGCAGGACTGCCTGAAACAGGGAAAAAGGAAGTCGAGATATCACCGCCAGCCCTGGCAAAGCCCGAAAAATCCATCGTCGTGCTTCCGTTCGTAAATATCAGTCCGGAAGAAGGCCAGGACTATTTCTGCGACGGCCTGAGCGAAGAGATCATCAACGCCTTGAGCCATATCCGGGAGCTGAGGGTTGTGGCCCGGACCTCAGCCTTTGCTTTCAAAGGAAAAGAGATCGATATCCGCGAGGTCGGAGAAAAACTGAACGTGGATGCAGTTCTGGAAGGGAGTGTGCGAAAAGCTGGAGACAGGCTGAGGATCACAGCCCAGCTCATCAACGTCGCCGACGGTTACCACCTCTGGTCCGAGCGGTTCGACCGCGAGATGAAAGACGTTTTTAACATTCAAGACGAAGTGACGCTGGAGATCGTAGACAAGCTGAAGATTGAGCTGCTGGGAAAAGAGAGGGAGCAGGTCGTCAAGCGCTACACGGATAACTTAGAAGCCCATAACTTGCTGTTGAAAGGCTGGTATTTCTGGGCCAAAAGGACAAAAGAAGGGTTGAAAAGAGGTCTGGAATGCCTTCATCAGGCTCTTGAGATTGACCCCGCATACGCGCTGGCTCATGCTCAGCTTGCGTTCAACTTCTTCAGCCTGGGTTGGCTCGGCTTTACCCGGCCGCGTGAAGCCATCCCAAAAGGCAAGGCTTCAGCCCAGAAAGCCCTTGAAATAGACAGCTCACTTCCTCAAGCCTATGCTGCCTTAGGTTTTATTTCCCTTTTCTATGACTGGGATTGGCCGGCTGCCGAAAATGGATTCAAAAAGGCTCTTTCCCTCAATCCGGGACTAGACAATGCCAATTTTGGATATGCTTGCTTTTTGGCATCCTTGGGTCGCCACGCGGAATCCGTTCTTGCCCTAAAAAAAGCTGTGGAATTCGATCCTTTATCTCTCCGGATGAATGCTGAATTAGGTTTCTGTTTCCGTTTGGCACGCAGGTATGATGAAGCTCAAGAACAGCTCAAGAAAACCATTGAGATGGACCCGAACTTTGGCCTGGCTCATGATTATATGGGGATTTTGTACAACGATAAGGGGATGTATAAGGAAGCTATACCGGAAATTCAACAAGCGATCGAGCTTACAGGCGGCTTTCCCGGGTCATTCGGACATCTGGGGTATGCTTATGCCATGTTAGGTCAAAAAGATGAAGCAGAAAAAATCCTTCATGAACTGGAAGAGCGCTCGAAGAAAGAATATATCGGACCGACAGCTTTGATGCTCATACATACAGCGCTTGGAGACATCGATAAATCGTTTGAATGTTTGGAAAAAGCGATAGAAGAGCGTGATCCCAATTTGTCCCTCATGAAGGTTTTACCCGAATTTGACATCGTCCGCTCAGACCCTCGATTCAAAGCCTTCCTCAAGAAAATGAATCTCGATAAATAATGATAAGAATGCTTTTAGTGATTCTTTTTGGCTAGCAGACCAGGTTAAACGAGAACGACGAGCTTTGGGCACTTAACCCTGAGGTCGTTGGTTCAAATCCAACCCCCGCTCCCCCTCCCCCCACGCCACCCCAGCGATTGAGGCTCGAGCATTTATTTCCGTGACTACTAAAGCGGCCACATTTGACCCCGAACTTTTACCCAAAGTACAAGGCCGTTCATGTCCTTTTATAGTGGATTATTCAACCTTCTCCCATGCCAAAACCGCAATGATGGGCTCGCCATCTTCAGGCCTCGGCATCGGATTAGTGCTGATATATAATTTGCGTCCATCGAGCCTGATATTTCGAATCTGTGCAGTGCCTGTCCAGTTTTCGTTCCAAGAAATGTCGACGTGATGTGTGACCGTCTTGCCGTCGAAGGTGAATGTTCCGCCGTAGGCGACCATCGTCTTAAAAAGTTCCACGCGCTCTTCATCCTTCATCTTTGTCAAATCAATGGGCTTTGGACGCTCAGCCTTGACGAGTATGGTGTACATACGGCCATCGCGGCTGTAATGGAGAAAGCCTCGCGGGGCTTTGCCAAAGACGTCAATCCTTTCCCCCGTTGATAGGATCTCCTGGGTGTAGCTGACAAGGCGCCATGTCCCATACAGATATTCTTTTCCTGCCCCCCAAGCACTCATCGAAATCAGAACTGCTAATAACACAATGCCAACAAGTTTTGTCATGCTCATAATTCACCCCCTTGATTAAAGGATGTTGATGCGATATTTCTCCTGGAGGCCAAATCTTTCAGCCTCTTTAAAGAATACACAGCATCCTAAAATGACCGATTAGTGATTTCTAAAGGCCTTTACGATCTACCCTTTTTCTCCGATAGGGACATTTTATTAAGATTGTTGAATCGATGATACTAAAAATGGGCGTTTCGTCAATATTAAAAAATGGATTCAATATAGGTTCATTATAAAACCATTCCCTTCTGAGAGGAATCCTTTTTTTATGAGTTTTTCCGTGGCCTTGCCCCTTTGGCGGCCCGGCTTTTACCGGACATCATCAGGCGAGGAGGTTGATCTGGTCCTGGAACGCGGCCGGAAGCGGCTCGCGTTTGAGATCAAGGCCTCCCTTTCGCCTCATTTGTCGCGCGGCTTCCCCGGCTCCCTGGACATCCTCAAGCCTGAACATGCCTGGGTCGTGTGTCCGACGGACGAAACAGGATACCTGATCGGTCCCCGCGTCCGCGTGGTCGGAATCGACGAGTGCCTCAAGGAGCTTGAGGATTTAGCTTAAATCGGGGAGCTGAAGATGCGCTCGTATGGCAGGAGTACGCCGTTGATCTGGGCTGGATCAACTACCCGCTGTTTGCCGAGAAAGATCCTCGGCTCGAAAACATTCGCGGCGAGGAATTGTCAAACACCCGATAAATCCATAGGATAGGGGAATGACACCCAAGATCGAACCGGGCGAAAGGCTGTGGTCCCTGGACGCCCTCCGGGGATTCGACATGTTCTGGATCATCGGCGGGGACGCTTTCTTCGAGGCCCTGGCCGGGATCACCGGCTGGGGGTGGGCGAAATGGGGCGCCGCCCAGCTCGAACATGCGGAGTGGGCCGGCTTCCATTTCTACGACCTGATCTTTCCCCTCTTCATGTTCATCTCCGGCATCGCCATCCCATATTCCCTCCTCGCCAAGGCCGAGAAGGGCGCGCCCAAGGGAGAGATCTACAGGAAGCTCGTCAAGCGGGGACTCCTGCTGGTCGTCCTGGGGATCATTTACAACGGCTTCTTAAAGCTGGATTTCGTGAACGCCCGGTATCCGAGCGTCCTCGGGCAGATCGGCCTGGCGTATCTCTTCGCCGCCATCATCATGCTGAACGTCAAGACCCTGAAAGGCAGGATCGCGGCCGTTGCCGGGATCCTGGGCGGATACGCCATCGTCCAACTCCTCATCCCGGTCCCCGGGATCGGCGCCGGGGTCCTGACCCCCGAGGGAACGATCAACGGGTTCGTTGACCGCCTGCTTTTCCCGGGGGCGCTATATGACCGCATCTTCGATCCGGAAGGCGTCCTCTGCGTCCTCTCGGCCGTCAGCGTCACGCTGATGGGCGGGATCGCGGGCTCCATCCTCCGCGGTCAAAAGGGGAGCGGCTACCGGAAGACGGCCATCCTGGTCCTCACCGGCGGCGGGCTCGCGGCATCGGCGTTCGCGCTCAAGACCTGGTATCCCATCATCAAGAAGGCCTGGACGGCCACCTACGACATCCATGCGGCGGGCATCAGCTTTCTCCTGCTGGCCCTGTTCT
>JALHVH010000044.1 GCA_022867105.1 Candidatus Aminicenantota bacterium | reverse complement strand
GCTCCGGGCTCCGCTCTCCTCTCCCTCCGGTCGAGGATCCATGCCCGCTCCGCCCTTCAACGACCTCCTCCGGGCATCGCCCCTGCGCCATTGTTTTAATCACACGAAAGAAAATGCTTCCGTTAACAAGAGAATGGGCGGGGAGGGGGGCCCTTGGAAGACCGGACAGCCGGAAGTTTCCAGTGTTGTCCAAAACCCCCAAAAAATATAAAATCTAATGGGTTTCCGGGACCAAGAAAGACCTTTCCGGCCCGGGAAAATGCAACGAAGCGGCGGGAAAAAGCGTTTGAACGAATTGAACATGGACGAACAAGAGCTGATCTCCCATGTCCAAGAAGGAGATGAGGCGGCTTTCGCCAGGCTCATGGGTCTATACAAGGACAGGATCGTGAACTATCTGTATCAATTCACGGGCGACTACCAGAAGGCCGTCGAACTCTCCCAGGAGACGTTCCTCCGGGTCTATTTCAAGGCCGACAGGTACAAACCCTTAGCGCCCCTCTCCTCCTGGATCTATGCCATTGCTTCCAATCTGGCCAAGACGGAGGTCAAGAAGAGGCGGAAGATGGCGACGGTCTCCCTCGACGATCTCCCGAACAACTATAGCGCGGGGATATATTCCGAAGACCCTCCGGACCCCGGGCTCATCCGCAACCTGAGGGAAGCCCTGGACGCGCTCCACCCCAGGTACCGGGTCCCGGTCGTTCTCAAGGACATGGAGGGGTTCTCGCAGGAGGAGATCGCCCGGATTATCAAGAGGCCCGTTGGGACTGTTAAGGCGAGGATCAGCCGCGGAAGAAAGTACCTTAAAAAAATGCTGGAAAAAGCCGCCCATGGCGACGCCTGCGCGTCCAAGAATGAAGTGAGGGAGCATGGAAGAGCGTAATATTTTCGATCGGCTGGAAAGGGTCGGGGCCCCCGTGGGTTTCGAGGGAAGGGTTTTGGCCGAGCTTCCCCGGCGCAAGGAACGCCGGGCCCGCGCCCTTCGGACCTATAGGTACGCCTTCGCCGGAGGGGCGGCCGCCCTTCTGGCGACATTCGTCCTCATGAACGCCCTCGTCCTGAGGAAGCCCGAGGGAGTGCGCATGACGGGGAAGGGCGTGGTGTCCGGTCCCGTCGCGACCGAAGCGGTCCAGGTCATGGAGACCATGGACTATTCCACCGAGGTCCACAACGCGTCCTACGAACCGCGAACGGTTTACATACTGGAGCAGGTCTCTGAGGCATCGCCTCAGGAGATCACGTATTAAGGAGGTTTTCCGGCCATGAGCAGAAATCTGAGATTCGTCTCGATGAGCATGGCGGCTTTGTTCTTCCTCGCGATGAGCCTGAGCGCCGAAAGCGCTGGGGGAGCTGCCGCCGAGAAGGACATCGTCGATATCACGAAAAGGATCTATCCGTCCGTCGTCCGGATCGAGGCCCGGAACGGGACGCGGCGGGTCGCGACGGGGGTCGTCATCGACAAGGACGGCCACATTCTGACCACGGCCCTGATCTCGCCGAGGGAAGAAAAGATCACGGTCATCACGGCCGACGGGAAGCGGATCGACGCCGAGTTTCTCGGCTTCGACTCCGAGACGCACCTGGCCCTCATCCGGGCCAAGGACAAGGGGCTGACGCCCCTTCCGATGGGGAAGAAGGAAGACCTTAGCCCGGGCGCCTGGATTTGCGTCGTCAGTATCTCTCCGGAAATGACGCCCGCGGTCACCCAGGGCATCGTCAGCTCGGTCTCCGACGAGAGGCTGAGGTTGAACATCTGGGTGACGCCGGGTTCGAGCGGCGGCCCCGTAGTGGACGGGAACGGCCGGATGGTCGGAATTCTTCGCGGCATCTACACGGAGGACCGGCCGGTGGTCTTCGAGTTCCGGGACCAGGAACAGGTCGGCTCGGGATACGTTATGAGCAAGGCCGAAGCCCCCTCCTCGGGGATGGCCTTAGCCGTCCCCGTGGACATTGTCGAGACGATCGCGGCGGAGATCCGGGAGAAAGGCAAGGTCCAGAGAGGCTGGTTGGGCCTCTCCATCGCCCAGGACGAGGAGGGAAGGATCGATGTCGTCGGCGTCGATGATGAAAGCCCGGCCGAATTGGCCAAGCTCAGGGAAGGGGACGTCATCCTCAAGTTCGGGAACCAGGACGTCACGAGCACCCAGATGCTGGCTTCCGAGATCCGGAAGAGGAAGCCCGGAGAGGACGTCATCCTGAAAGTCGAGCGGGACGGCAAACCCATGGAGGTCAAGGTCAAGCTGGGCGAGTATCCCGAGGCGGAAGCCAAGAGAGAGCTCGAGCTCCGGTTCCCCAGGCTCTTCCCACCCCTTCCACCGCCCATGGCCGTGACGCCGAAGGACAAGGCCCCTAAGCCCCCCAAGGCGTTCGTTTCGCCCAGGGCCAGGGAATTTTCCTGGGAGCGCCGCAAGTTCATTGGCGTCTACCTGGACGAGCTGAACGCGGAGATGTCCGAATACTTCGGCGTCAAGGAGGGGACCGGCCTCCTGGTCAACCGGCTGACGGACAAGGGCCCTGCCCAAAAAGCCGGTCTGAGGGTCGGGGACGTCATTGTCAAGGCGGAGGGCAACCCTGTCGAGACCGTGAACGAGCTCAGTGGGATCGTCCAGAACAAAAAGAAGGGCGATAAGGTCAAGCTCGAGATCCTCAGGGGAAAGAAACCGCTCACCTTTGATGTGGAGGTCGAAGAGGAAGAGAGCGGCGGGCCCTTGGCCATGGCGCCGTTCAGGGACGCGCGCGAAGGCCTGGCGCTCTTCGGCCGGGAAATGAACGAAGGCATGAAGAAACTGAACGACGAACTCGTTTTATTAGGTGAAAAAGGCAGGTCGACCGCCACGGGCCTGAAACGGTTCGTCAGGCGCTGGGCGACGAAGATCTAATCAAGCCTCCTGCTCCTGTATCCATATCTCGAAGGGGGGAGGGGCCGTGGCTCCTTCCCCCTTACTTGTTGCTCGACCACTTCGCCGCCAGGGCCTCGAGTTCTTCAGGGGCGAGCCGCGGCCTGTCGAAATACCCCTTGGCCTGCCTTTGCCTGAAGGCCTCATAGAGAACGACCCCCACGGACACGGAAAGATTGAGGCTCTGCACCATGCCCACCATTGGGACATGGACGATGCGATCGGCGAACGCAAGGGCCTCGTCCGAGATGCCTTCCGATTCGCTCCCGAAGACAAGGGCCAGGGGCTGGGCGTAATCCAATTCGGTATAGGGGACGGACTCGCCGCCCAGTCGGGTCACGACGATCTTGAAACCCTTCTCCTTCAGGGACTTGAGACACTCGGACGCCGAGGCGTGGACCGAGATCTCGAGCCACTTGTCGGCCCGGGTCGTGATGGCCTCGTTGAACCGGAGAAGGTCGGGGTTCGGCGAGATGAGATCGAGGTACAGGACGCCGGCGGCGTCGCAGGTCCGGATGACGGCGCTGGCGTTGTGGGCGATGGTCACGCCCTCGAGGACGACCCTGAGGTCGGGCTGGCGGGCCGACAGGACCCGGGTGATCCTCTCGATGCGTCTGTCCGTGGGCACGGTGAAGTTATAGCAGAGTCCTGCGCAAAAGGGAAACTCATCGAACCGCAGGGATCAGGAACCCGGGAAATACATTCTGGCAATGAGAACGATCCAGAAGACGATCGTTCCGATGAGGGCCCGCTGCTCCTTGTTCTTCCGGTACAGAGCCTGGCTGAAGGGGCTGCTCTGATGGGCGGGGATCTTCCTGAAGGATGGGAAAAAGAGAGGCACGCGCTTCCCGTAGGTCTCGTAATCGACTGGAAAGAGGGCCTTCATCCTCTTCCTCTCTTCGTTGATCACGACGGGATAGAAGACGAGGAAATAAGCCGCGAGGATCGCCGCCGCCCCCCATGACCAGGATCCGACGGCCATGGCGGCCCCGATGAGCAGGTTTCCGAGGTAGAGGGGGTTTCGCGTCCACCGATAGGGTCCCGAGACGGCCAAGACCTTTTCCTTCCTGAGATGACCGGCCGCCCAGGCCCTGAGGCCAAGCCCGAGAAGGCTCAAGCCGAACCCCGCAAGCAAGGGTATCCAGGCGGGACTGGCGAAAACGAGAACCCCGAGGACCCCCAGGGTTCCCGCCCGGACCCTCCAACGGCAAATGAATTTGGTCAGCTTGAGGTCAGCCATTTTTTTCGAGGATCTCCTGGGCCAGTTCGGCCACGACCCCGGCCTCGACGGCGCTCATGCATTTGGCCGAAGGGCAAGTTCTTTTATAACATGGATGGCAGTCCGTTGGGAATATCGCAGTCCTGTCTCTGGCCCGGAACGGGCCGTTTCGGACCGGATTGGTCGGTCCGAAGATCCCCACGACCGGGATGTCGAGGGCGCAGGCCGCTTGGAGAGCGAACGTGTCACCGCTGATCAGCAGCCGCGATCCCTTGATGAGGGCCAGGACCTCAGGGACGGTGAAGAAGGGAGCCACGGGTGTTCCCGTCGCGGCCCCGATCCTGAGGGCGGCTTCCTTTTCCGAGGCGTTCCCCCAGAGAAGCAGATAGAAAAGACCCTCTCTCCGGTCCCTCCTTATAAATTCGATCCAGCGCTCCGGCGCCCATCGTTTGCTTTCCCATGTCGCTCCGACGTTGCAGATGACAATCCCCTGGTCGGAGCGCCGGCCGAGTTCGGCGAGGGCGTTCCCCACGGTCCGGTCGAGGGACTCGGGAATGACGATCGGGAATTCGTATTCTCCCGTTCCGGCGTCAAGCCCGATCTTCGACAGAAGCTTGAGGTTCCTGGCAATGACGTGGCCGTCTTCGGGGAACCCTTCGAGGCGGTCTGTATAGAACAGCGAGGCCGCGGGTTCCCGGAGGTTCTTTCCGGAGAAACCGATCCTCTTCCGCGCCCCGGACAGTCGGGCGATCAGGGCCGATTTGATCAGGCCCTGGAGGTCGAGCGCGGTCTGGTCCTTGTCCCGGATCTTTCGTATCCAGTCCGTTTCGCCGCGGACGACGACCGCGTCGATGCCCGGGACCAAATCCAGGATGGGCTTCCCGGCGGCCTCGACGACCCAGGCGATCCGCGCGCCTGGAAAGCCCCGGCGCAAAGCGGCGAAGGCCGGGAGGGCATGGATGATATCGCCGAGAGAGCTCGTCCGGATGATCAGGAATTTATCCATCCGCGTCCTTTCGGGCGGCGATGAGACCGACGACGTCCTTCGTCGAGCGGACCTTCGGCCCGCCGGCGATGAAGATCGTTCCCCCGTAGCTCTTGACGGTCTCCCTCTCGGGAACGGTCTCGACCGTGTAGTCCGACCCCTT
>JALHVH010000368.1 GCA_022867105.1 Candidatus Aminicenantota bacterium | reverse complement strand
GAAGCGAAATGGGCGAATCCGCACAGAGCGTAGGAGGCGATGATGGCCGAGCGGACCGAGGTCAGACCGCCGCGCGCCATGAGGTCGGCCAGATGCTGGTAGGCGACGACCTCCGTGGCCACCGCCCGCTCGCCGAGGAGCTTGGAGACGGGCAGGATGTCCGCGGGCGGAAGACCCAGGAGGGCGGTCAGGGGGTAGAGGACGTAGCCGAACAGGGATTTGAGGGACCATTCGAAATGAAGGCCGAAAAGCGTGTTGAGGCCCCCGCCCGCCCAGCTCAGGATCATGTCCAGCAGGGCCAGCAGGCCGAGGACGGCCAGCAGGAGGGCGACGATCCCCCCCAGCAATTTGAGGCCGTCGTTGGCCCCGTTGATGACCGCAACCATGATGTTGTCCTCGCGCTCGTAGTGGGGCTTGACCTCCAGACCGAGCGTCCGCGGCCGGCCGGTCTCGGGCATGATGAGCTTGGCCATGACGATCGATGCAGGTGCGGCGATGATCGAGGCCGAGACGAGGTGCCCGGCGATCGTCGGCAGCAGCCGGTTGAGAAAAATGACGTACACGGCCAGGACGGTCGAAGCGATCGTGGCCATGCCCGCGGTGATGATCGTGGTCAGCTCGGACAGGGTCATGTCCGAAAGATGGGGCTTGACCACGAGCGACGATTCGACGCCGACGAAGATGTTGCTTGAGACGCTCAGGGATTCCGCCCCGCTGATACCCATGGTCTTGGTGAAGACCCGGGAGAAGAGGCGGATGAAGAAGGGCATGATACCGGCGTGGTATAGGGCTCCGATCAGGGCAGCGAAGAAAATGATCGTCGCCAAGCCCTGGAACATGAGGAAGTTGCCGAGGGACGTCTCCCCGAATTCGTTCGTCGCGCCGGCGGGCAGGGCCAGCCGGCCGAAAATGAAACGGGTCCCGGCCTGAGCGCTGTCCAGGACCTTGACCACCGCGTCGTTGATGAAGAGAAAAATCTTGGTCCCGGCGGGGACGACGAAGACAAAGAAGGCGAAGAGGAGCTGGAGGCCGATGCCCCAGGCGACCACTCTCCAGTTGACCGTTTTCCGGTCGCTCGAAAGCAACCAGGCGACAAAGGCCAGGACGAAGATGCCGGTGAAGCTGATCAGATTGTAAATCGTCATGGAAGCTCCTCCCCGTCCGGCGCCGGAGCGTTCCGGAACCCTACCTGAGAACGTCCTTGTCCTTCTGGAATATCTGCTTGAGCTGTTCCTTGCTCACAATGTGCCCGGTCAAATTGCCCGAGATGGTGGACCGCAGGGGGTTGTTCGGCTTGAAAGGTATCCTCCCGGAAGAAGGATACTCGCTACCTGGGATCGCTGTCAACAATATGAAAACGGACACGAGGCAGGGGTCCGGCCGGATCGTCTTTCCGTCGGCCGGAAAAAACCGCCCTCATTCGCTTCGCGCCTGAGGACTGCAAAGCCTGTATTCCCGCTCGAAACGGGCCTCATACTCAGTCAGGAACCCGTCGAAATGATGAAAAATCACCCGGTAAAGGACCGTCTGCTCCGGATGTCGAGAACGATAGACTCCCGCCATAGCGGGAGAATGGCCTCAAGAAGCGGGCCAACTCATGGAGATGATCGCGTCTCTCTGGAAAGACGTGATGAGGCCCGGCTCGAACGAGAAAATCAAGTGAGAAAACGTCAACAGGCGTTGACGCTCAGCGGAGGAAATGGGAAACGTCAGCAAAATCCCCAGAGACGCAATCCACGACCGTTTGTCGAATGCGGCGACCGCTCGCATATTTTGGCTTCTCTTAGGATCGACGTCTGGGACAAGAAGCTAGGGAGGAGAAATACATCTGCGTCTATCGAGGCTTGTAAAATCAGGCGAAGATAGGCAAAATTCTAGAGGAGAGTTAACATGTTCTATAAGAAGAATAAATCAAAGTACCGAGTAGCCAGGGAAGGGGTTCGCTTCAAATCACTCGCCTGCGGCGAAAAGACCCATCTCACCGAGTTCAGGCTGTCGAAGGGAGCCATTATCCCGAAGCATTCACATCCCCACGAGCAGACAGGGTATCTTGTTTCAGGCCGGATGAAGTTTGTGATCGCTGATGAAGGCTTTATCGCGGAAGCGGGTGATGGCTGGACGATCGCCGGGAACACCGAACACGGCGTTGAGGTCTTCGAAGATTCTGTTGTCGTAGAAGTTTTTTCTCCCCCCAGGAAAGATTATCTCCCTTAGATAGAATTAACTATTTTTTTAAATCCGCGCGGAGAATCACCACATCCTTCAGCTTCTCAAAAGGAAAGAGCGTCCCATCCGGATTGAAGCTGTAGGCCTGGGAGTCCGCGATGTAATAAAATGCCTTGCCAGCGATCCTCCCACGCTTATCGCCCACGGGAAGAAAGACCGGCTGGCACCCGCGGGGCAATCGGAGATCCCGGCTATTTTTCCTTGGCTTCGTCCTTGTCCTTGATCAATCCGACTTTTTTCCGGATCTCGGTGTCAAGTTTGTCGGCAAGGTCCTTGTTCTCCTTGAGGAGCCGCTTCACGTTGTCCCGTCCCTGGCCCAGGCGCTCGCCGCCGTAAGAATACCAGGTCCCGGTCCTTTCCAGGATGCCGTGGTCGAGCCCGCAGTCCACGAGGTCCCCTTCCCGGGAAATCCCCTCGCCGAAGATGATGTCGAACTGGCATTCGCGAAAGGGCGGGGCCATCTTATTCTTGACGATCTTGACCTTGGCCCGGTTGCCGATGGTGCTGTCGCCGTCCTTGAGGGTCGCCAGCCGGCGGATGTCGATCCTCATCGAGGAGTAGAACTTCAGCGCCCGCCCGCCCGTCGTCGTTTCCGGGTTACCTATGAAGACGCCGATCTTCTCCCGGAGCTGGTTGATGAAGATGAAGCACGTTTTGGAACGGGCGACGATGGCCGTGAGCTTGCGCAGGGCCTGGGACATGAGGCGCGCCTGGAGGCCCATGTGGGCGTCGCCCATCTCGCCCTCGAGCTCTGCCTTGGGCACCAGGGCCGCCACGGAGTCCACAACGATGACGTCGACGGCGCCGCTCCGGACGAGGACCTCGGCGATCTCCAGGGCCTGCTCACCGTAGTCGGGCTGGGAGATGAGAAGGTTATCGATGTCGATGCCGATCCTGGCCGCATATTTGGGGTCCATGGCGTGTTCGGCGTCGATGAAGGCCGCCTGGCCGCCCTTCTTCTGGGCCTCGGCGATGACGTGGAGGGCCAGGGTCGTCTTGCCCGTGGCCTCGGGTCCGTAGATCTCGACGACACGCCCTCTCGGGAAGCCCCCGATGCCCAGGCTCAGGTCGAAGGCGATGGACCCGGTCGGGATGGCATCGACCGGGACGGCGGCACCCTTCTGGCCGAGTCGCATCACGCTGCCCTTGCCGAACTGCTTTTCGATCTGGGACAGAGCGGCCTCGATGGCCTTGCCCCTGGATGTTTGCTTTGGATCGCTCTCTTCATCTTTCATGTGTTTCTCCTCAACGATCAAGATAACCCTACGATATCTCCATCTTTATTGATGCCCACCTTCTCGGCCGCCGGCGTTTTCGGCAG
>JALHVH010000367.1 GCA_022867105.1 Candidatus Aminicenantota bacterium | reverse complement strand
CTCTTCCAACGGCCGGCCGCTCTTGTTCATGAGCCGCAGGACCCGCGGCGAGACGTGCTCGGGGGCGATCTTCAGGAGCCCCGAGATGTGATGTTCGGAAAGCTCCCGGACGTATTCCTCGCTCTCTAGGGCCAGGTCATGGCGGATGCCGCTCCGGACAAAGACCTTCTTGACCCCAGGGACGGCCCGCGCCTTCCGCATCAGTTGAATGAGACGGCGGTGGCTTCGGTCGAGGCGTGAACAGGACAAGCATTCTTTTCCCCGGCAAGCCGAGCGGCAATCCATCCCGTACATGTTGGCTGTCGGCCCTCCCAGGTCGTCAATATACCCTTTGAATTCCGGGTACTTCGTCAACCGCCTGATTTCGTCAAGGATGGACGCCTCGCTCCGGGATACGATGCGCTCGCCCTGGTGGAGGGACAGGGCGCAGAAGGAGCATCGACCGAAACAGCCCCGGTGGGTGACGACCGAAAACTTCGCCATCTCGAACTTGGGGAAGTCCTTGGGGACCTTTCGCGAATAGGGCAGGCCGTAGACCCAGTCCACTTCCGCCGGAGTGTATTCGGGCGCCGCGTATTGAAGGACGAACCGGCCGGCGTGAGACTGGGACAGGTCGCGGCGGTTGGAGAAGGAGTTCTGGGCCTCACAGAACTTCTCCGGGTCCGTGCTCACCTCCTCGAAGGACGGAAGTTCCACGAAACCGGCCGGGAGGACCGGCCGGACGACGCACGTCCCCGCGATCCCGTCCAGGTCTTCGCCCCGGTCGAGCCGGGCCGCGATCGAGATGGCCTGGAGCTCGCCGGCCCCGTAGACGAGAATGTCCGCCCGCGAGTCCAAGAGGATGGAGCGGCGGACCTTGTCGTCCCAATAATCGTAATGGGCGAAGCGCCGGAGAGAGGCCTCGATACCGCCGATCGCGATCTTCGCACCGGGAAAGAGCCGCCGGACAATGTTGCAGGTAACGATGACCGCCCGGTCGGGCATGGAGGAGGCGTGGGGCGCGTGCTCGTCCTTCTCGCGCTTCCTCTTTAGAGGAGTGTAATTAACGAGCATGCTGTCGATGGACCCGGACGTGATGCCGAAGAAGAGGCGCGGCGCCCCCAGCTTGAGGTAGTCTTTGCCCGTCTTCCAGTCCGGGCGGTCGATGACCCCCACCTTCCAGCCTTTGGCGTCCAGCACCCGAGCGATGACACCGGCGGCGGACAGGGGATGGTCGGCGTAGGGTTCGCCCGAGATGAGGATGATGTCGAAACCCGAGCCTGTCCTGGAGATCACGGCGGCCCTATTCTATCACGCCGCGGTCACGACGAGCAGCGCCTCGGCGATAAAGACAGGGATCGGCTTGCAACTGAAATTAATGTCATGAACCCGGCGCGTCGATGCCATCAGCCGGGAATTATAGCATTCAGTTTTTTTTCAGGTCGATACTGCCGCTGAAGGTCTCGGCATCGAACTCGAATGTAGACTCCGCGGGAATGGTCATGCGCAGGTTGCCGGAATGGGACTTGAGGGTGTAACG
>JALHVH010000366.1 GCA_022867105.1 Candidatus Aminicenantota bacterium | reverse complement strand
CCGGCCAGCTCCTCCTGGAGCATCAGGAAGTTCTGGTTGGCCTTAAGGTCCGGATAGTTCTCGACGACCGCGAACAGGGACTTGAGGGCGCCGGAGAGGACGTTCTCGGCCTGCCCGGCCTCCTTAGGCGTCGCCGCGCCCATGGCCTGGGTCCGGGCTTGGGTGACTCGTTCGAAGACCCCGCTCTCATGTTTGGCGTAGCCCTTGACCGTCTCCACAAGGTTGGGGATGAGGTCGAACCGGCGGCGCAGCTGGACGTCGACCTGGGACCAGGCGTTGTCGCACCGGTTCCTCAGGGTGATGAGGCTGTTGTACATGCCGACGGCTATCAGGGCGGCGAGGACGATGATGATGAGCAGAAATGCGGCAAATCCCATGGTGTTCTCCTTTTCTAAAATTAAAATAGCGGGAAAAGCGGGAAAAATCAAGGGAATTCGGATTGACTTTAGGAAAACAGGCATGGTATATTTGCTTTTTAAATCTTAAACAAATAGCCAAAGGAGGACATGAATGGCTAATCTTAAGGAAAAGTTTGTATCGAAAATGGTCCCCATGAGGGAGAGGGTCCAGAAGATCCGCAAAGAACACGGAGAGCAGAAGATCTCCGACGTGACGATCGACCAGGCCTACGGCGGCGCCCGCAGCGTCAAGTGCATGGTCTGGGAGACGTCGGCCCTGGATCCGATAGAAGGCATCCGGTTCCGCGGCTACACCATTCCCGAGCTTCAGCAGAAGCTCCCCAAGGCCCCCGGCGGAGAAGAGCCCCTTCCGGAAGGAATCTTCTATCTCCTCCTCACGGGCGACCTGCCCACCTACGAGGACGCCCGGGAGATCACCGAGGAATGGCGCCGGAGGAGCGAGCTCCCCAAGTACCTCATCGACGTGATGAAGGCCGTTCCGGCCGACACCCACCCTATGACTCAGTTCGCCCTGGCCATCCTGCAGCTCCAGAAAGAATCCCACTTCGCGGATCGCTACAGGAAGGGCATGAACAAGTTGGAGTACTGGGACCCCATGTATGAAGACGTGATGGACATCCTGGCCAAGCTCCCGGCTGTCGCCGCATACATCTTCCGCAAGTCTTACAAGGGCGACAAGCATATTCCGGCCGACCCGAAACTCGACTGGGGCGGCAACATGGCCAAGATGCTGGGGGTCACCGATGACCCGGCCTTCGTGGACCTGATGCGGCTCTATCTCGTCATCCACTGCGACCATGAAGGCGGCAACGTTTCCGCCCACACCTCCCACCTCGTCGGTTCCGCCCTTTCCGACGCCTACTACTCCCTATCCGCAGCCATGGACGGGCTGGCCGGACCGCTCCACGGGCTGGCCAACCAGGAGGTCCTCCGCTGGATCATGGACCTGATGAAGGACCTCGGCGGCGTGCCGAGCAAGGAACACCTCAAAAAGTACATCTGGGACACCCTCAACGCCGGAAAGGTCGTCCCCGGATACGGCCACGCCGTCCTCCGGAAGACCGACCCGAGATACGTCGCCCAGCGGGAGTTCGCCCTCAAGCACCTGCCCAACGACGACATCTTCAAAGTCGTAAGCTCCGTCTACGAGGTCGCTCCCGACATCCTGACCGAACACGGCAAGACCAAGAACCCCTGGCCCAATGTCGACGCCCACTCAGGCTGCCTGCTCTATCACTACGGGATCACCGAATATGATTTTTACACCGTCTTCTTCGGCGTCTCCCGGGCCATCGGCGTCCTGTCCCAGCTCATCTGGAGCCGCGCCCTCGGGCTTCCCCTCGAGCGCCCGAAGAGCGTCACCACCGAGTGGATCGAGAACCAGATTAAGGCTGCGCCGGCGAAGTAAGCCTGTCCGTTCGGTCCAAAAGCGATCCAAACGGGTCGCCCTTCGAAAGAAGGGCGGCCCTTATATTTTTTATCCTGGAAATTGTGTTATCATCGGGAGGATTTGGATCCGTCGAGGATCCGATAGAAAGGGAGGACAGGAACCATGGAATACAAGATCGGCTTGATCGGCTGCGGCACCGTCGGACAGGGTCTCCTGGAAATCCTGGACAGGAAAAGGGAACACCTTAGGGACGCCTTTGACTTCGAAGCCCGCCTCGTCGCCGTCAGCGACAAGCTGAAGGGGTCGCTCGTCGTCCCCGAGGGGATCGACATCCGGAAGCTCCTCGGCCTCCTCGCCGAGGGAAAACCCATCAGCGCCTACGAGGACCCCAAGAAGCCGAAGGTCGAAGTGAGCGACCCCCTGGACATGATCGAAAAAACCGATGCCGACATCATCGCCGAACTGTCCTACACGGACATCAAGACCGGCGAGCCGGCCACGGGTTATATCCGCAAGGCCCTGCGCACGGGAAAGCACGTCGTCACCTCGAACAAGGGTCCGGCCGCCCTGCATTACCGGGACCTGGCCGATATGGCCCGCCAGAACGGGCTCCAGTTCCGGATCGAAGGGACGGTCATGAGCGGCACCCCGGTCTTCCATCTCTGCGAGAGCGGGCTGGCCGG
>JALHVH010000365.1 GCA_022867105.1 Candidatus Aminicenantota bacterium | reverse complement strand
GCCGTTTCCGCGTCATTGAGTTCATAGGATCGTCCGTATCCTCCGAGCAAATAAGGAGCTATGTAGAGCGGCTTGTGGCTGGAGATGCCCTCCAGGACGACCTCCCGGGCCTGGGAGGGTTTGAAAGACCCCCAGAAACCCCATTTTGGCGGGATGGCGGGAGAGATGATGGTCTCGTTTTTCCGCGCGATGTAGCGCCAGGCGGTAAGCCCCATGACGACCCGGCCTTCGGCGGCCTGGAACCGAAGGCTTGAGAGCGGGATCCGCATTTCGACGAACCACCCCTCTTTGTTACGGACTGTTTTCACATCCCAAAACGTATTCCAGTTCTGGTTCACCGGGAACTCCCCCTCGGCATCGTTGAAAACAGTCATGTCCAGCTTGAGGCCCGCCGGCGTCGTGAAAAAGCCGAGGGCGTTTTCATGATCGTGGAATGTATCCAGAATAATCCCTATCCAGTCGTTGCTGAGTTTCATGTCATCGCGCTTTTTGGATGTGGCTTGGATTTTATCCGGCTCGCGGTCATAAAGCCGTCCGGCGACATAGATAAAATCGTCGTCGTAGGCGACGAGGATCTCCGTCGTTTCGGAAGGCGCCGCTCCTGAGTTCGGCGTGTAGACGACGACGGTGAGGGGCTTGATTCCATTCCAGGCCGGCTCAGTGCTCAGCCCATCGAGCGTAACCCTGCCTTGAACCCTGGAAAGGACATATAGCGTGGCGCTTTCCGGTTGACTCCCGACAGACACAGAATTTTCTCGACCGTGGACACGCGGAGACAAAGCAACGAAGGCCAGAAGCACTCCGCATAGCCTTCTCATTTTTATCTTCCCCTCACGAGGACATAAATCCGGTAGATAGTCCCTCCAGCCCATGAATCTCCCTTTTTAGCCAAGCTGGTAATATATCTTCGGCCGCGCGGCGATGTCAATAACCGCGAAGAGCGGTCTGAAGAGCGAGTCGGAACAAGAAGCCCCGCCGCACCTGGTGGGTGATATGGGTGGGTAGCCATCCGTCAGAAGGGCGGGCACATTCGCATCCAGAAGTATACGTCGAGCGAAACGCTCACGCTAACCATCCCGGCTCATCGCCTAAGCACGAGTCAATACTCGCGGTATGGAAAGCGGAAGTGTCAGCGGGCGGAAAGATCAGTTCAAGGTCGTCTTGAGCTTCCCGTCCCGGGTGGGCTCCACGCCTGTGAAGAATTCCTTCAGGTAGCGCTTCAGTATAAGCCAGCCGGTAGGTAAAGAATAGGCAACGCTCTTGCCGCCAAGCCGGTCTCCCTCTATCGTCGCGATCTCGGACACTTTGTGGCCGAGCTTCAGCGCACGGATCGACATCTGGAACTCAATATCGAACCCGGCCGGCTCGGGGTTCATCTCAATCAGCTTGCTCCTGCGCACGGCCCGGAATCCATTGATCGTATCCGAGATATGCCCCCCCCAGCGCAAGCGCACGAGGATATTGAAAATCCAGCTCACCCATTTGCGCCATCTGAACAGATACTTGTCCTCCTCGTTTTTACCGCCATCCATGAAACGCGAGGCAATGACCATATCGCTCCCGTCCTTCAGCCCGTTCAGAAGATGTACGATGTCATCGGGATTCTCGTTTCCATCCGGCGCGAAGAAGACCAGATACTCGCATTCCGTGGTCATGGCGCCGGCGTTGAAGATCGCTCCCTTCTTCACGGCCTTGATGACTTCGATGCCGTTCTTCTCGTAGAACTCCAGTGTGCCGTCCGTGGATCCGCCGTCCAGCGCGTAGACCTCGTCAAACG
>JALHVH010000043.1 GCA_022867105.1 Candidatus Aminicenantota bacterium | reverse complement strand
GTTTCAACGCTATTCCACGAGTTCGGCCATGCCCTGCACGACCTGCTCTCCAACTGCACCTACGAGACCGTATCCGGGACCAACGTCCCGTCGGACTTCGTCGAGGTCGCTTCACAGATCATGGAGAACTGGGCCGGCGACTCCGAGGTCATCAAGACGTACGCGAAACATTACCAAACGGGCGAGCCCATCCCGGATGGCCTGGTCGAGAAGGTCAAGAACGCGGGCCTCTTCAACAAGGGGTTCGAGACGGTCGAATACCTGGCCGCCTGCTACCTCGACATGGACTGGCATACCCTCACGGAGCCGAAGGAGCCGGACGCCGCGGCTTTCGAGAAGGCTTCGATGGCCAAGATCGGCCTCATCCCGGAGATCGTCGTCCGTTACCGAAGCCCCTACTTCAGCCACATCTTCTCGTGGGGATATTCGGCGGGCTATTATAGCTATATCTGGTCCGAGGTCCTGGACGCGGACGCTTTCGAGGCGTTCAAGGAAACAAGCCTTTTCGACCAGGCGACCGCAAAATCGCTCCGTGACAATATTCTGTCGCGGGGAGGCACCGAGGACCCTATGGTTCTCTACAAGAAGTTCAGAGGCCGGGAGCCCAAGGTGGAACCCCTGCTCAGACGGAAAGGGTTTCTGAAATAGGGAACCGAAACGGGAAAAGGGCCGAAATGAGCGATGATTCCGGCCCGACCGGCCACCGTCCTATTTCTTGAGCGGCAGGACGCCGGCCAACTCGCCGATGACGTTGACGAGCTCCGTGCCCTGGGGCACGACGATCTTGGCGTTCGTGGCCAGGGCCTTCTCCACCGTCTCCAGCCTTTTCAGGAGCTGGGCGTTCCCGACGAAATACTGGTCGGCGGCCTCGTTGACGAGCTTGATGGCCTGGGCGTCGCCCTCGGCTTCGAGGATCCTGGCCTGCCGGATGCCCTCGGCCTTCTTGATCTCCGCCCGCCTCTGACCGTCGGCCACGGTCTCGGTGGCCGTCGCGAAATCCACGGCCGCGATCTTCTCGTTCTCGGCCTTGACGACCTTGTTCATCGTCTCCTGGACGTCCTTGGGCGGGTCGATCTCCTTGAGCTCGGTCCGGACGATCTCGATCCCCCAGTTGGCCGTTTCCTTCTTCAGGGTTTTCTGCAGCTCGTCGTTGATCTTGCCCCGTTCGCTATTGGCCGACTTCAGGGTCAGGGTCCCGATGATGTTCCGGAGCGTCGTCCGGGCCAGGTTGACGATCTGGTAGCGGTAGTTATTGACGTTGTACTGGGAGCTCTTGACGTCCAGCTCGGTATCCTTGACCTTGAAGTAGACCTGGGCGTCGACCCGGGCGTTCAGGTTGTCGTTGGTGATGATCTCCTGGGGCTCGGCGTCCACCATGATCTCGGTGATGTTGACCCAGTACAACTTGTCGATGATGGGGATGATCCAATTGTAGCCCGCGTGGGCGAATCTTCTATATTTTCCGAGCCTTTCGATCAGCCCCCTGTGCGTCGGCCGGACGATCCGGATCCCGCTGAAGAAAATGAAAACAATGACCACGGCGATGATGATTACGAACGATGACATCTTGGACCTCCTTGTGAATACGAAGATTGTACATCAGGTGCCATCCGGACGGAAAGATGTAAAATTGCCTTTTCTATTTTGTGTGCCTTTCGATGGCCGTGATGTCAAGAGGAGGGCATAGAGAAGGGCTTTGCTCCCGGCTCCGATAAAGAATCGCCTGAAACTCACGTCCTTCTCGGCTCCTCAGGCCCAAGACTCCAGGCTAATCTAATAAGCTGAAGGAAACCCATCCTTGGAGCCTTGGGCCATCGGAGGCCTGCGGCTGCCCTCGTCGGACGTTCATCTCAGGCTGATCTCCGCATGGTCGCTGCAGCCCTTCTCCGTGCCCTCCCATCACAGCCATCAAAGGTCATAGCTGCCCGGTTCTTCCGTTCTTTTCTATACCCCACACTATAGAGAAGAAAAATGTGTAAAAAAACTTAACGTTTTTTCCCCTTGAAGGACCTTCAGACCGGGGGTTCGCTCGAGCCGGGACTTGTCATGGGATTCGCATGTCTAATAAGGCAACCTTTTCCCTAATAATTCCGTATTTAAGGTAAAGGTCGGCGAGCGCCGCGCTTTTGAATGGATGAACATGAATCCGCAAGGAGACGATTGATGAGGAAAGTTGCTGTTTGGACGCTCATGATGGTCCTTCCGGGCATACTCGCCGCCCGCGATAAACAGGACAAGCAGGCACCTATCCTGCAGGAACAGAAGGTCATGCGCGCCGTGAGGACATCTGAGCCCATGGAGATCGACGGTGTCCTTAAGGAAAATATCTGGAGGGGCCCTTCCACGAGCGACTTCGTCATGGCCGATCCCGTTGACGGGGGAACCCCCACCGAGAAAACGGAGGTCTGGGTGGCCTACGACGACGCCAACCTGTACGTCGCGGCCTACCTCCATGATTCCGAACCCAAGTCCATCCGCAGCCTCCTCGGCCGCCGGGACGACCCTGTCGACTCGGACTGGTTCGCCTTCTGTGTCGATCCGTATTACGACCACCGCACGGGCTACATGTTCGAGGTCAATCCCGCCGGTTCCATCCAGGACTCCACGCTGGCGAACGACGTCAACGAGGACGACACGTGGGACGGCATCTGGAACTGGAAAGCCCAGGTCAACGGGGACGGATGGGTCGTGGAGATGCGGATCCCTTTCAACCAGCTCCGCTTTCCCAAGAAGGACGTGTATGTCTGGGGCGTGGACTTCCGGCGGGTCATCAAGAGAAAAAACGAGAAGGACGGTTTCGTCTGGGTCCCCAAGGACCAGACCGCCTATGTTTCACGCTTCGCCCGGCTGGAGGGCATCAAAGACATCAGGCCCGGGCGCCACGTCGAGATCGTCCCCTATACGGTCGGGCAGGCCCAGTTCAAGCCGGCCGAAAGAGGCAATCCTTTTGAGAAGGGGCACAAATACCTGGGAAACGCCGGTTTTGACCTCAAGGTCGGCCTTAAAAGCAACCTGACCCTGGACGCCACGGTCAATCCGGATTTCGGCCAGGTCGAGGTCGATCCGGCGGTCATCAACCTCTCCGCATACGAGAGCTATTACGAGGAAAAGCGGCCGTTCTTTATCGAAGGGGCAAGCCTATTCAACGGCTTCGGCCAGGGCGGAATCTACCTTAACGCCAACATCAACTGGCCGAGCCCGACGTTCTTCTACAGCCGGCGCATCGGCCGCTCCCCCCAGGGATATGTGACGAGGGACGGGTCCGTCAGTTTCCCGGACCGTTCCACGATCCTCGGCGCCTTCAAGCTCACCGGGAAAGTGGGGAACGGCTGGAACGTCGGATTTGTCAACGCCCTGACGTCCCGCGAATACGCGGAAGTGGATTTGTTCGGGTCTCGTTACAAAGAG
The DNA here is from genome assembly GCA_022867105.1 of Candidatus Aminicenantota bacterium. Lineage (GTDB taxonomy): Bacteria > Acidobacteriota > Aminicenantia > Aminicenantales > Saccharicenantaceae > JALHVH01. The sequence continues at coordinate 1,177 of JALHVH010000043.1, read as the reverse complement.
GAAGTCGAGCCGTTCTCTTATTACGGCGCGTTCCGGGCGCAAAAGGACATCCATGAAGGCCAAAGCGGCTACGGCATCATCGCCACGGGCGTCCTCAGGGACCTTCGCGATCCGGGCCTCGAAGGGATCCTCAACAAGAACGCCTTGAGCGTCGCGTTCGACGGCTGGATCTTCCTGGATAAAAAGAGGGCCTGGGTCCTCGGCGGCTGGGCCGGAGGCACGCGCATCGAAGGGAGCCGAGAGGACATCTTCAGGCTCCAGAATTCCTCCATGCATTACTACCAGCGGCCGGATGCGACCCATGTCAAGCTCGATCCCGAAGCCACTTCACTTTCCGGATGGGGCACGCGTTTCCATCTGGCCAAGCAGCAGGGGAGTTTCCTCTTCCTGGCTTCTTTCGGCGCCCTTTCTCCCGGCTTCGATCCGAACGATATCGGATTTCAATACAACAGCTCCGACAAGATCAACTACAGCATCCTCCCGGCCTATCAATGGACGAAGCCGGGCAAGGTCTTTCGGAACGTCCTCATCATCGGCGGACCGTTCGGAAACTACAATTTCGGGGGAACCAAGATCTGGGAGGGGCTCCTGGCCTCAGTCCAGGGCCAGTTCCTGAACTACTGGGGATTCAATGTCATGGTCGCTTATAATCCCAAAACCACGAGCGACCGCCTGACCCGGGGCGGCCCGCTTGCCGCGATACCGGCCGGACACCAGCTCGACCTCCAGCTCAGCAGCGACAGCCGGAAGGCCGTCGTCCTGGAATGGCAAAGCTCCATCTACCGGCGGCCTGGCGAAGGGCAGGAAGTCTCGGGCGGCCCGAGCTTGCGATGGAAGCCGAGGACGAACATCAACCTGTCTTTCGGGCCCCAATATTCCAGGAGCACCAGCCAGGTCCAGTGGGTGACCCGCATTCCCGATCCGCTTATGACGTCGACCTACGGCACCCGCTACGTGTTCGGACGCATCGACCAGAAGATGATCACCGGCAATATCCGGCTTAACTGGATCTTCACGCCCAAGTTGAGCCTCCAGCTCTACCTCCAACCGTTCATCGCCGTAGGCCAATACGACCGGTTCAAGGAGCTCGCCCGGCCGAAGGCGTATGAATACCACGTCTTCGGCGACGCCCCCTCGACGGTCGCTTATGCGGACGGGATGTATACGATCGACCCGG
>JALHVH010000364.1 GCA_022867105.1 Candidatus Aminicenantota bacterium | reverse complement strand
CCGATACACCAGTTCCAACCAATCAGGAGTGGGGAGAAATCCCTTGGTCCAGGGAGCCAGGCGATCCGGCACCCCTGCCGCCTTGATTTGCTCCAGGGTCTTTCCTTCCTTCATTTGTCCGCGGACGATTTCGGCCGAATCATAAAGCATCCGGCGAAAAGCCTTGAGCTCGTCTTTGCCGGCCAGCGGGCCGTGGCCGGGGATGATTTTGGCGTCGGTGGGTAGAGCGGCAAGGATGACATCCAGCTGCCGCACCCAATTATCGATATCGCCCCCGTTGCCTACGTCCAGAAATGGGAACATGCCGTTGAAGAACATGTCACCCATATGCACCAGCTTCAGCGAATCGATGAAAACCACGGTGTCCCCGTCGGTATGGGCGCGAGGGAAATGAACCAGCCGGATGGTCTCGCCGCCGGCATGGACGACCAGCTTGTCGGAGTAGGTGATGACGGGCAGGGCGCCGGCGGGGAGGGCCTTTATGGTTCCGCTGAACATGGTCTGGTCGGCGGCGTTCAGGGACCAGACGTTCTCATGGGCAACGATAACAGCAGCAGGACCGAAGGCTTTATTGCCGTTGACATGATCCCAATGCCAGTGGGTATTGACCAGCACCCGCACCCGGTCGCCGCCGGGCAAGGGCCGGATGGCCGCGCGAATCTGCCCCGCCATGTCCTCCTCCATGGCGTCAATCATGAATACCCCTGCAGGATCAGCCACTATTCCGATATTACCGTTGCCGCCGGCCTGCAGCATATAAACCGGCCCGACCACCGGTATGATGGAAAGCGTGGGTTGATTTTGTTGCGCCTGGAGACAAATAGCGAGACCAAGAATTAAGAAAAAAACGCCTGGAATCTTTCGTTTCATGATGGATCTCCCTTCTTAACCACGCTGGAAATATACTTCCGGACGCACGGCAATGTCAATCAACGCGCCCCCAGCTTCCCGGCCTAGTGACTTGTGGATTTTTCAGCTCGTGGGTCGGTGGCTTCTTCCATGTAAATATCGCCGTAGCTCGTCGACAGGACGATGCCGGGCCTTTGGACGCGGTCGAGGAACGCCTTGACGACGGCTTCTCCGTTCGTCTGGTTGACGGACGGCGGCTCGACGAGGCCCCACTTGACCTCTCCGCCGCGAGAGCGGGCCTCGATCGGCCCTTGTTCCCCCTTCGGAAGGAACAGGCGGATGGTGCTGTAAACGTTCTTGACCTCTAGAGGGAAATCGAGCGAGGACGGCGCCAGGACGGCGTCCCCGTGCGACATGCTGATGATAGCGCTTCCCGTATAGTCCGCGAGATCGAGGTTCTCGTAGGACGTCGTGATCCGGACCTCCCGGGCCGCGATGGACCTTCCCGTGACCTCGACGCTCTTGCCTTCGACCGTGAGGTCGCCCCGGATGTCGTCGACCCTGACGTTCTCATAGCTCGTCGCGACCTTGAGACTGCCGGCCACGCCTTCGGCCTCGACCGCCGAATGATGTCCGTTGACGACCGCCGGGCCCACGTCGCGGAGGGAGATCTTCTCATAGCTCGTGCCGACGTCCACACGTCCCTTGATCCTCTGCCCGGCGACCTCCGTGTGGTCTCCCCTGACAGTGGCGCTCGCGGCGGCATCCTCGACGATGACTTCCCCATAGCTATGG
>JALHVH010000363.1 GCA_022867105.1 Candidatus Aminicenantota bacterium | reverse complement strand
TTCGACATGTGGCTCGTCGTCTGCGAGGAATACAACGAGGACCCGGTCTACCTGACCCTCGTTCCTTTCGAGGACCTCTCGGCCCGTCGGCTGAGCATGCTCGTCTTCTATGACCGGGGAGAAGGGCAAGCCATAGAGAAGTTCACGGTCGGCCGCTACGGCATCGGGGAACTTTACAAGTCGGCTTGGGACCCGGCGAAACAGCCGGATCAGTGGCAGTGCCTGGCCCAGGTCATCAAGGACAGACACCCGAAGCGAATCGGAATTGATGAATCGGAGACGTTCGCCTTCGGCGACGGCCTCACGGCCACGCTGAAACAACGGTTGGTGCGAGTCCTGGGCAAGGAGTATGAGTCACGCCTTCAGTCCGCCGAACGCCTGGCCGTGGGCTGGCTCGAGCGCCGGATTCCCGAAGAGCTCGAAACGTACCCCCACATCGTCGCGATCGCCCACGCCATCATCGCCAGCGCGTTCTCGCGCGATGTCATCACGCCCGGAGCCACAACGGCTGAAGATGTTTCCTGGTGGATGCGCGAAAGGATCCGGGGTCTCGGCTTATCGGCTTGGTTCCATCCGGACATCTCCATCCAGCGGCCGAAGACAAGCCCAACCAAGGGCGACGTCATCCATCGCGGCGACCTCCTCCATTGCGACATGGGAATCACCTATCTGCGGCTGAACACGGACACGCAGCAACACGCTTATGTCCTAAAAGAAGGGGAAGCCGATGCGCCGCAAGGCCTCAAGGACGCCCTGGCCCAAGGCAACAAGCTTCAGGACATTCTGCTCGCGGAGTTCCGCGAGGGTAGGACCGGCAACGAGGTTCTGTCCGCGGCGCTGGCCAAAGCTAAAAGCGAGGGCCTCAAGCCGAGCATCTACACCCATCCGCTCGGCACCCACGGCCACGCCGCCGGGCCGACCATCGGAAATTGGGACCAGCAGAACGGGGTGCCCGGCGCCGGCGATTACCCGTTATTTTACGACACGGTCTACTCCATCGAGCTCAACGCGAAGGCGAATGCTCCGGAGTGGGACAACCAGGAGGTCACCATCGCCCTCGAGCAGGACGCCGCGTTCACTAAGAAAAGTGTGTATTTCCTGGACGAACGGCAGACGAAGTTTTTCTTGATCAAGTGATCCGAATCCAACGTTGCCCAATTCGAGCTCTTCGCCGAAAGCCCGACGGAATTCTTCCTGAAGATGGGGGACGTCCAGGTGACCTTCGTCAAAGACGCCTCAGGCGCCGTGACCCCCTTCATCTTGAACTAATACGAATGCAATAAGAAAGTTACAATGTATGAACGGCACTGAATGCCGTCCTCAATCCCCCGTAGCGGAGGGGGGACCCGTCGGCTTTTTCGACGGGGGGAACCGACGGGACTGGTTCCCCGGGGGCCGGGGGAGTGAGGGCGGCTTCAGGCCGCTTAAAGTCAGATGTCAAACTATTTAATGCGTTTGTATTAGAATAGATTGGAGCATACGGCATGAAAAGTGAACCAACAAAATCTATTGCTTTTGCGGAGCTTTGGAATTACTTTGTTCTTTCATGAAATCAAAGGAGGATGCCACCATGTGTTTCTCCCACAGGACATTCGCGGTTTCGTTTTTCGGCTTTTTGCTGATTGCTGCTTCGGCCCGCTCCGCGGAGGCGCCGCTTGCCTCCCAAAAGCTCTCCCAGGCCTTAAAGGACGAGGTCTCGGGCGAAATGGCCTATCGTTATACGGACTCTATCTCCCGGTTCGACCGCGTCCAGGCTTCCGAAGGGTTCCACGATGCCGCCGTCTGGATCAAAGGCGAGCTCGAGAAGATGGGATACAAGGACATCGCGTTGGAGGGCTGGCCATCTGACGGAACCAGGCGCTACTACACTTTCCGAAGCGTCATCGGCTGGAAAGCCAAAAGCGCAGAGCTGTGGATGACCTCCCCCGAACGCGAGCGCCTGTGCTCGTTCGAGGAGGTTCCTTTGACCTTGGTGAAGCATAGCGGCTCCGGCCATTCCGAGGCCGAACTTGTCGACGTCGGTTCCGGCATGGGTGAAGCGCCTTACCGGGGCAAGGACGTCAAAGGGAAGATCGTCCTAGCCACGGGACCCACGTCCGAGGTCATGCGCGAGGCCGTCCTCCAGAGGGGCGCCCTGGGGGTCCTGACCTACTTCTCCGCCGACACGAGGCCGGGCTATCCGAATATGATCCGTTACACGGCCCTCTGGCCCCGCTGGGAGGACCGGGAGAAAGTGGGGTTCGCCTTCAACCTCAGCAAGAACCAAGGGGCCTCTCTGAAGCGGATGCTCGAGGAAGGGAAAAAGGTCGTCCTCAAGGCCAACGTCGAAACCGAGTTCCATCAGACCAGACTTGAGGTCCTCTCAGCCGCGTTCCCCGGCGCCTCCGAGCCTGAAAAAGAGATCATGATCATCGGCCACCTCTGTCATCCGACGCCGAGCGCCAATGACAACGCTTCGGGGAGCGGCGGCATGGTTGAGATGGCCAGGGCGCTTAAGGTCCTTGTGAACAAGGGGCTCATGGAAGCGCCCAAGCGGACCATCCGTTTTGTCTGGGTGCCCGAGTTCAACGGGACGATCCCGTACATCCAGGCCCATCTGGAGAGGACAAGAAATACGCTCGCCGTGATCAATTGCGACATGATCGGCGAGGACCTCCACAAGACGAGCGGGACGTTGGGGATCTTCAACACGCCGGACTCCGTGCCGAGCTTCTTCAACGATGTCATCGCCAACTTCGCCGCCCTGACCGAGGCGCTCGGCCTCACGAGCCTCAACGGCTCGACCCACCCCTTCGCTTGGAGGTCCTACCCTTACAGCGGCGGGAGCGACCATGTCGTCTTCAACGATGGGGCCCTGAAGGTCCCCTCGGTCATGCTCAACCGCGGCGATACTTTTCACCACACGAGCCTCGACACGATGGACAAAGTCGATCCGACCGAACTCCGGCGCGCCTCTGTCATCGCCCTCGGCTCAGCGTGTTACCTCGCCGCGGCGGGCGAGAAGGAGGCTGTGGACATGGCCCGGCTCGTCGCCCGGAACGGCCTCGGCCGCTTTTCCGCCGATTATTATGATTCGCTCGCGGCCCTTGATAACGCGGGCGACGCCGACTCGCTCCTCCAGGCCTATCGGCAGGTCCTGAACGTCATTTCGCATTCCGGGAAAAGAGAGATCCAGGCCGTCCTTTCAACCATGGCCTTCGTCAAGGACCAGGCGGTGAAGCCGGAGATCGTCGGGCTCAGGGGTCATTTTGAAGAAGCCCTGCTGTCCTACCCCAAGGAGGCTAATCTGATCTACAAAAGGCGCTGCGCCAAGCTCGGAGTGATGCCGAAGCCCATGGCGTTCACCGAGGATGAGAAAAAATATAGCCGGCTCGTGCCGGTCCGGGCCGCAAGCTTCGTCTGCCCGTTGGACATCGACTACCTCGTCGAGAAGATGGGACCGGATGCCGTCAACGAGTTGAAGCTCAGGGACGACGCGGCCTATGAGGCGCTCAATTTTGTCGACGGCAAGAAGAGCGTCCATGATATCGCCCTGGCCGTTTCCGCGGAATACGGACCGACCGACATCCAGCAAGTTCATGACTTCTTCAGGCTCCTGGAAAAAGCGGGGCTCGTGACGTTTAAAAAGGTCTGAAAGGGGAGAGGCGGCCATGCCATCGGCTCTTCAACAGCTCATCCGCGCCCGGCGGAGCATCAGGCGCTTCAAGCCCGATCCCGTGGAAAAAGAGAAACTTCTGTCCTGCCTGGAAGCGGCCCGTCTCGCCCCGTCGGCTGAGAACGCGCAGCCGACGAGATTTCTTATCGTCGATGACCCGGAGCTCAGGTCCGAACTGGCCCGCGAGGCCTTCTCAGGGATCTACTCCATGACGAAATTCGCGACCCAGGCGCCGGTACTCGTCGTCGTCCTGGCCAGGCTTGATATCCTTGTCCATAAGATCGGCCGCCGGCTTCAGGGGACACAGTTCTTCCTCGTCGACATCGGGATCGCCGGCGAGCACTTCGTCCTCCGGGCCGAGGAGCTGGGCCTTTCGACGTGCTGGATCGGCTGGTTCAATGTCCGCAGGACGAGGAAGCTCCTCCGAATCCCGCGAAAATACAAGATCGTTTGCCTTATCGCCATCGGACATGCCGCGAGCCGTCCGCCTTCCGAGACGAAACGGAAGCCCCTTGAAGAGATTGCCTGGTTCAATAAAATAGGGGAATAGCCTGCTGAGGCCGATTTCTCGATATGAGGACATCGAAGATGCTCGTTTTTTTATTCGTCGCTCTGGGAATTTATGGCCTGACCAATTTCTATATCCTCAGGCGGGGATGGCAGGCCCTAGCGGGATATCCATCCCCGCGGACGGCTTTTCTCGCCGTCTTCGGCCTCTTGATCCTTGCCTATCCCCTCGGCAGGGTGATGAACGGGGCTTCCCGGGGCGTCGTCTCCGATGTTCTCATCCGTTCCGGCTCCTTCTACATGGCCTTGATGTTCCATCTGTTCCTCCTGCTCGTTGTCGTGGACCTCTTACGGCTTGCGAACGCGTTCATGAAATTCTTCCCGAAGGGCTTCGCCGCCGACCCGCATAAAACCGGACTCATCGTATTCATCGCCGTCATGGGCATCGGCCTGGGCGTGGTCGCCGGCGGCTACGTCAACGCTCTGCACCTGCGTCTGCGGACCATCGAGATCGCAATCGATAAGCCTGCCGGAGCGGGTCTCAGGAATTTGAACATCGCCATGGCTTCGGACATCCACTTGGGAACGGTCATGGGAAGCCGGAGGCTGGAAAGAATCGTGGGGAGGATGAACGCCCTCGAACCGGACATCGTCCTTCTTCCCGGGGACATCGTGGACGAAAGCGTGTCGCGGGCCGAGGAAGAGAAGATGATCTCTTGTCTGCGCGGGATCAAAGCTCCGCTCGGGATCTTCTCGGTCCCGGGGAACCACGAGTATTATGGCGGCCTCGAGAAGAATCTGGAATACCTAAGGCGGGGAGGAGTGCGGGTCCTCCAGGACGAAGCCGTCCTCGTAGGCGGGGCGTTCGTCCTGGCCGGCCGCAAGGACCCGACGGTCCTTCGGTACCAAGAGAGGAGAATGCCGATTCCGGAGATCCTGGAGAAATTGGGCGCCGACCCGAAGCTCCCGATCATCCAGCTCGACCACCAGCCTGTCCGCCTGATCGAGGCCGAAGAGGCGGGAATCGACCTCCAGCTTTCCGGCCATACCCACGCCGGCCAGCTCTTTCCTCTCAACCTCCTCAACAAGAGGATCTGGGAAAAGCACTGGGGATACTTGAGGAAAGGAAAGACCCAATTTTACATTTCTTGCGGCGTCGGCACGTGGGGTCCGCCCGTCCGGACCGGCAGCATTCCCGAGATCGTCCGGATCAAGATCTCTTTCCATTGAATCATCGGCAGGCGAATTCGTAGTATGATAAGGGTCTGGGACCAGCGACGGTCCGAGCCCTGGCATAACGGAGGCAAGCCATGACAGAAACGAAACCAAACAGCCGCAAGCCCGCGCCCGGCGTCATGGGCGGACTGGTCCTTATCCTTATCGGGTCCATTTTTCTCCTGGCCCATATGGACCGTATTTCCTGGGCGCACTTATGGGCATATTTCCTCGTAGGGCTCGGCACGATCCTGATCGTGACCGGACTTCTCGGGATCGGCCGCCACGGGCGCGGCCCGACCCGCGGGCGGTTCATCGGAGGGGTCGTGCTCATCGTCATCGGGGCCGCGAACATCATCGGCCTGAACGTCTGGTGGCCCTACCTCCTCATCGTCATCGGGCTCGTCCTCATCATCTCGGCGCTTTTCCCGCACCGCTCCTAGCCGTTCACGGCCTTCAGCCGGGCTCCTCGACGAACGGAGTCCAGAAGGCGTCCATGCCGAGATGGCGGATCATCCGAACTCCTCTTCCCGTGCAAAATGCCCAGTCGGTCCCATCGCTTGAAAAGAAAGAATCCGAGCGGGCATTTTGGAAAACGAAAGATTGGATGCATATTCCGGCGCTTTGGGATACAATGTGAAAAAAATAAAGGAGGACGGCCTCATGACATCAGGAATCAATCGCCGTGATTTCCTTAAAGCTTCGGCCCGGGCCGGCATGCTCTTGAGCTTCGGAGCGGGCAAGGGCATGGATTCTCTGTCCACTGCGTCTTATGACATCGTCATCAGGAACGGCACGGTCATCGACGGCCTGAACAACAAGCCTTTCCAAGCCGACCTTGGGATCGCGGGAGACCGGATCCGGGCGCTGGGCCCCCTCTCAAAGGCCGAAGCCAGGACGGTTCTGGAGGCCTCGGGAAAGATCGTCGCGCCGGGATTCATCGACATCCATGCCCACACCGACGCCCGGGAGCTCCTGCTCAACCCCAGGGGGGAGAGCAAGATCCGGCAAGGGGTGACGACGGAGATCAGCGGGAACTGCGGAGGCTCCTCCTTTCCGCTGTCCAAGGACGTATCGGAGGAAGAAAGGCGGTATTCGGAGCGGTCCGGATTGACCCGGGACTGGTTTGATCTCGAGGGATATTTTTCGCGGCTGAAGAGGACCGGGCTCGTTTTCAACTACGCGACGCTCGTCGGCCAAGGGTCGGTCCGCGAGTTTGTCCTCGGCGACGCGCGAAGAAAACCGAACGCCGAAGAGCTCAAGAGGATGAAAAACCTTGTGGCCCGGGCCATGGAGCAGGGGGCGATCGGCATTTCGACGGGCCTTGAATATTCGCCCAGCGGCTTCGCCTCGACCGAAGAGGTCATCGAGCTCTGCCGTACGGCCGCCGCCTACGGAGGTTTTTACGCGACCCATATGCGGAGTGAGGACAGCCGGGTCGTCGAAGCCTTGGCGGAGGCCATCCACATCGCGGAAGCCGCGAAGCTTCCCCTCGAGATCTCGCACTTCAAGGTCTGCGGCACGACCTATTGGTGGAAGCTACCCAAGCTGTTCGACCTCGTAGAACGGGCCAGGGAGAGGGGATTGGATGTGACCGCCGACCGTTATCCCTACACGGCCTACAACACGGGGCTGAGCGTCTTCTATCCCAACTGGGTCCTCGACGGCGGGAACGAAGCTTTCGTCAAGAGGCTCAAGGACCCCGGAGAAAGGCTCAAAATGAAGGAAGAGACCTTTGAGAAGCTCGAAGGGACCCCATGGGAGAACATCCTCCTCGTCGATATGGACAAGGAAGAGGACAAACCTCTCATCGGCAAAACGATCCAACAGGCGGCCTCCGAGGCCCATCAGGACCCTTACGAATTCTCCTGCGACCTGCTCATCAAGGAGGAAGGAAACGTTTCCATCATCGGATTCGGAATGGACGAGGAGGAGACGGAGGAGGTCCTCAAGCATCCGCTCGTCATGCTCTGCTCCGACGGCTCGGCCCTAGCCCCCACCGGTCCCCTCCACGGCGGGATGCCCCATCCACGGAACTATGGGACCTTTCCCCGTTTCCTCGGACATTACGTCCGTGAAAGGAAGATCATGAACCTTCCCGAGGCCATTAAAAAGATGACGTCGATGCCCGCAGCCAAGGTGGGACTCAAGGACCGAGGCGCGATCCAGACCGGGAACTGCGCGGACTTGGTCGTCTTCGATCCGGCGATGATCGCCGATAAGGCCGCCTATAAAGACCCCGAACAGTATCCCGTCGGGATCGACTATGTCATCGTCAACGGGAAGGTTGTGATCGATCACGGTGCCCACAGTGGAGAGCTGGCGGGGAAGCTGCTCTATGGACCGGGGAAAAAATAGGCGGCGCGGGCAGATGATCATGGGCACGCCCAGACTGGAGATCGATCTGGCCAAGATCGGCCACAACGTCCGGGAGGTGATCAAGTTATACGGGGCCAAGGGCCTGACGATGACGGGGGTCACCAAAGGGGTTTGCGGGGACCCTCTCGTCGCTGAAGTCTATCTGAAGAACGGGATCTCCGTCCTGGGCGATTCAAGGATCGCCAATATCAGGAAGATGCGGGAGGCGGGCATCCGGGCCCCCTTCATCCTCCTCCGCCTGCCGGCCCCGGGGGAAGCGGAAGACGTCGTCCGGGACTGTTCGATCAGTTTCAATTCGGAAATGAAGGTGATCCGGGAGCTTTCCGCCGCGGCGCTTCGCCATGGCGCCCGCCATGGCGTCATCCTGATGGTCGAGCTCGGCGATCTGAGGGAAGGCATCATGCCCGGAGACCTCGGGGAAACGGTGAAGGAAGTCCTTTCCCTTCCGGGCATCCGCCTTGCCGGCATCGGGGGGAACCTGGCCTGTTTCGGGGGGGTCAAGCCGGACGCGAAGAACATGGGGGAGCTTTCTTCCCTCGCTCTTGACATGGAAAAGAGGTTTCATATCGATCTGGAGTACGTCTCTGCCGGCTGCTCGACGGTATACTCCTGGCTCAAATCCGTCGACAGGGTCAACCGGGTCAACAACGTCCGGCTGGGCGATTCGTTCCTTCTTGGAGGAAGGGACTTGGAGGAAAAGGGAATCCCGGGGCTCCATTATGACGCGTTCACACTGGTTGCCGAGGTCATCGAGTCCAAGATCAAACCCTCCATTCCCTGGGGGGAGATCGGGCTCGACGCGTTCGGCAGTATCCCAAAGTTCGAAGACCGCGGCACCGGTAGGCGCCTCATCCTCAACATCGGCCGTCAGGACGTCTTTTACACCCAGCTCTACCCGCGGGTCGACATCGAGATCCTTGGCGCCTCGAGCGATCATTTGATCGCCGTCGCGAACACGGCCCAGCTCCAGGTCGGTGACGAGGTGAAATTCGATGTCGATTACGGGGCCATGCTCGCCGCCATGACATCGCCGTATGTCCAAAAAGTCCACCTGAACCGGGATTCGGCATGATCAAGAGAGAGCTTTCGGTCTTCAAGAGTCTGAACTAAGGCTTTCCGGGCCGGCCCCGCGGACCCTTATCGTTTCCTGGTCCTGGCCTCTAGGGCTTGGCCTTTTTCCAGCTCCGCCCGATACTCGGCCAGGCGCCCCAGGCGGTTGTAGATATCGGCCAGGACATAATGACCCAAGGGAGCCGATTCCGCCTCGGGCTCCAATTCCAGCCCCTTCCGGGCGAGGCGGATAGCCTCGTCGAAGTTTTCGTTCCGGTCGAGATAGGTCTTGGCCAGGAAAAGGTATCCCCGCGCGAATTGAGGATTGGCCTTGACGGCTTCCTTGAAGTTTGCGAACTCTCCCTGCCGGTCGCCGGTCTTGGCGCAGAGAAGTGCCAGATTGAAATAGGCGGGATAGGCGGCGGGATGGATCTCGATTTCTTTCCGGTATTCCTCCGCGGCTGTTCGGAAATCGCCCTTCTCCTCATACAGAAGGCCCAGGTTGTAATGGGCGTCCGGGATCTGTGGCCGCATCTCGAGCGACCTCCGGATCTCCCGTTCCGCCGGCTCGAGCATCTTCTTCTCGAGATAGGCGGAGCCCAGGATATTATGGGCCACACTGCTGTGTTCCGGATCTGCGGCGATCGCCTTCTCGAGATGGGAGATGGCCGCGTCGAAATCCCGGACATCCAGGGAGATCTCCCCGAGGTTGACATAGGGTTTCGGGTCCTTCGGATCGAGCTGGATGAGGCGCCGGAAGCCGGCGGCCGCTTCGTCCGGCTTCTTGAGTTTCCTGTAGGCCTGGGCCATGGTGAAGATCGCCGCCCCGTACTCGGGGTCGATCTCCAATGCCGCCCGGCACTCCTCGACCGCCTCTTCAGGGCGATCGAGCTCCATATAGATATTCCCCCGGACCTGACGGGCCTCCATGATCCCTGGGTCCTCATCGATAACCTCGCCGAGCTTTTTTAAGGCTTCGTTGTATTCGCGGTCGGCCGATGCCCCCTCGGCCTGCTTGATCTTGTTGTAGAGGTGGATCTTGTCCTTGGGGTCGGAGAGGCCGACAGAGCGGTCGAGCTTCGCCCTCGATGTGAACCCGCCGACGTAGCCCAAGGCCTTCAGCTTCTCCAGGGTATCATTATCCAGTTGCCGAGGGGCTTTCTCCTCGGTCCCCTGGACGGGCGATCGCTCCTGGATCCTCTTCATCTCTTTGATGAACCTCTCTGCCTGGGAGCCGTTTTGCCCGTAGATATTGGTCTTTTCCATGGGGTCCCGGACGATATCGTAAAGCTCCGGCCGCGGCGCCTGGATGTATTGGTATGCGACCGTCCGGAGGCTCTTGAGCTCGCTCCACCCATAATGATATCGAGGGTAATAGCTTTCGCTATAGGCCATCCTATCGGCCCCGGCCCGGCCGCCGGCCAGGAGGGGGACCAGGCTCCTTCCCTGAACCTCCTTGGGAACGGCGATCCCGAGGAGGTCGAGGAGCGTGGGCATGATGTCCACGTTCTCCACCTGGTCATCGATGATTTTTGCCTTCAAATTCGAGGCAGGGAGCTTCAGGATCAAAGGGACGGAAACGGTGGAATCGTAGATGAAAAAAGCGTGTGAGCTCTCGCCGTGTTCCCCCAGGCTTTCCCCGTGGTCGGCCGCGATGATGATGATGGTCTTGTCCAGGACCCCCTTTTCCCGGAGACTTTCCAGGACCTTCCCGATGAGGGTATCCACGTAAGCGATCTCGCCGTCGTAGAGTCCCCACGGCCGCCCGGAATACTCGCTCTTGTAGGGCTCGGGAGGCTCGTAAGGGGTGTGGGGGTCGTAGAGATGGATCCAGCTGAAGAATCGGCGGTCACCGTTCGTTTTGAACCAATCGAAAAAGGCCTTGATGACCTCGCCCCCTTCACGCTGGACGGAATCGAGGCTGATCTTTTTGTACTTGGCGAAATCGAAATTGTCATAATAATAATCGAAACCCTGGTTGAGGCCCCATCGGGAATCGAGGACGAAGGCGCCGACGAACGCGCTCGTCGTCCAACCTTTTTCCTTCAGGAGTTCGGCCAGAGTGACTTTTTCTGGCTCCAGGTAGAAACCGCCGTTGTCCCTGACACCATGAATGAACGGATAGGTTCCCGTGAAGATCGAAGAATGTGAGGGCAGGGTC
>JALHVH010000362.1 GCA_022867105.1 Candidatus Aminicenantota bacterium | reverse complement strand
GTCCAAAGAAGTCGTAGCCAAGATCAAACTCGAGATCGTCGCGGGCCAGGCGAGCCCCGCTCCTCCGGTCGGCCCCGCACTCGGCCAGCACGGCGCCAACATCATGGAGTTTGTTCGGCAGTTCAATGATAGGACCGGCAAAATGGAAGAAGGGACCGTGGTCCCGGTGCTGATCACCATCTTCAAGGACAAGAAGTTCACCTTCGTGGTCAAGACGCCGCCGGCGTCCTACCTCCTGAAGAAGGCGGCCGGGATCGCCAAGGGGTCGGGCGCGCCCAACAAAGACAAGGTGGGGAAGGTGACCATGAAACAAATCGAGGAGATCGCCAGGATCAAGCTCCCCGACCTCAATGCCTACGACGTCGAGGCCGCCAAGAAGATCATCCAGGGAACGGCCCGGAACATGGGATTGGAGATCGTCAGTGAGTAAACGCGGCAAACGGTACATCAAGGCAAAGGAACTCAAAGGCGCCGAGGCCCGGGACTACGCCCTGGAAGACGCCGTCGGCCTCGTCAAGAAGGCCCACTACGCCAAGTTCGACGAGTCCGTTGACGTGTCCATCCGCCTCGGGGTCAACCCCAAGTATTCCGACCAGATGGTCAGGGGCACCGTCGTCCTTCCCTTCGGGACCGGAAAGACCAAGAAGATCTGCGTCATCGCCGCGGGCGAGAAGATCAAGGAGGCCGAAGAGGCGGGAGCGGATCACTTCGGCGGAGACGATATCATCGAGAAGATCTCGGGCGGCTGGATCGACTTCGACGTGGTCATCGCCACCCCGGACGTGATGAGAGGCGTGGGCAAATTGGGCCGGATCCTGGGCACCAAGGGGCTCATGCCCAACCCCAAGTCAGGCACGGTGACCTTCGACATCAAGAAGGCTGTGGAGGAGACCAAGGCCGGCAAGGTGGAGTTCCGCGTGGACAAGACGAGCCTCGTCCATGCCACCGTGGGCAAGGTGTCCTTCACCGAGGACAAGCTCCTTGAAAACGTCAAGGCGTTCATCCAGGCCGTCATGCATGCCAAGCCCCCCACCGCCAAGGGGAAGTACGTCAGGAGCATGTTCATTTCCTCGACCATGGGCCCGTCCTTCAAGATATCCGAGGACATTCTGGAGAAATAGGAGAGACCACAGTGAAACGGGAACGCAAGGAAAAGATCGTCGAAGACATGGAAAAGGTCTTCGACGCGAACGGCACATACTACCTGGTGGATTTCAAGAGGATGCGCGTTTCGCAGTCCGTCGAGCTGAGGAAGGTCCTCCGGAAGAGTTCCTACTCCTACAAGGTCGTCAAGAACCGGCTCGCTCTAAGGGCGCTGAGGAACCGGGCCCCCGAGCCGTTGAAACCCTTCTTCCAGAAGACCACGGCCATCGCCTTCGCCGGGAAGGACCCCATAGGCCTGGCCCGGATGCTCAGGGATTTCTCCGGAGGCGGCAAAGTCCTGGCCGTGAAGGCCGGCGTCGTCGAGGGACAGTACATGGCCCCCGAACGGTTCGACGAGATCGTCAGGCTCGGATCGCGGGACGAACTCCTGGGCAAGGTCGGTACCATGATGGCCCATCCCCTGAGCCAATTTCTGAGGACCCTGCAGGCGCCCCTGGTCGACATGGGCCGGTTGTGGAGCCTGTGGAAAGATAAAAAGTAGGGTTGGATGCATCCCATACCCCATCGCACATGTAAAGGAGAGACAGACATGGAAACAAAATTGACGAAGGAACAGTTCTTCGCTCACCTGGACAGCCTGACCGTCCTCGAGCTCGCCGACTATGTCAAGGAGTTCGAGACGAGGTACGGCATCAGCGCCGCCGCCGCCCCCGCCATGGCCGCCGCCGGGGCCCAGCAGGCCGAGGCCAAGCCCGCCGAGGAGAAGACGGAATTCGCCGTCGTCCTGAAGAGCGTCGGCGACAAGAAGATCAACGTGATCAAGGTCGTCCGGGAGGTCACCAGTCTCGGGCTCAAGGAAGCCAAGGACCTTGTGGACAGCGCCCCCAAGACCCTCAAGGAAGGCATCAACAAGGAAGAGGCTGAGGCCATCAAGGCTAAATTTGCTGAGGTGGGAGCCGCCGTCGAATTGCAGTAAACCGGATGGGGCAGCTCTTTTTCCAAAAATGACCGGTCCATGGAGAAACGGCTGCGAAACTCTTTTCTTTGAGAGTTAACATGCTAAATGAATTGAAAAATACTTACCTCGAGAGGATCGACTTCTCGAAGATCAAGTCGATCTTCGCCATGCCCGACCTCCTGGATATCCAGGTGGCGTCCTATAACGAACACCTCCAGATGGACCTCCTGCCGGAGGAACGCAAGGAGATCGGCCTCCAGGCCGCTTTCAAGGACGTCTTCCCGATATCCGACTTCAAAGAGACGACCGAGCTGGAGTTCCTCAGCTATTCCATCGGCAACTGGGAATGCAAATGCGGGCGTCTCAAAGGGGTCGAGAACTCCAGGGCGAAGTGCACCGCCTGCGGCACCCTCCTCCCGACGGACACCGAGCTGACCGAGAAGGAGATCTGTCCCTACTGCGGCGCCGCGAGGAAGATCGAGATCCCTCTTTGCGAACACTGCGGAGACAGGGTCGGGCTCAAGATGAAGTACACTCCCAACGAGTGCATCCAAAAAGGTTATACCTATTCCGTGCCTTTGAAGCTCAAGGTGCAGCTCGTCTCCTGGGAGAAAGACGCAGCCACGAAGACAAAGCGGCTCAAACACATCAAGCAGCAGGAGGTCTACTTCGGGGACATTCCCCTGATGACCGAAAAGGGCACGTTCATCTTCAACGGCATCGAAAGGGTCGTCGTCAGTCAGCTCCAGAGGTCGCCCGGCGTCTTCTTCAGGCAGGGTGAGACGAAGGGCTTCTACATCGGCAAGATCATCCCGTATCGCGGCGCCTGGGTCGAGTTCGAATACGACGCTAAGAACAACCTCTTCGTCCGGCTGGACCGCAAAAAAAAGTTCCTCGCCACGGTCTTCCTGAGGGCCCTGGGCTTCGGCTCCGACGAGGAGATCCTCCGGCTCTTCTACGGGATCTACAAGGTCATCCCCGAAGACGGCAAGCTTTACTGGGAAGTCTCCGACCGCCTGGCCGGCAAGACGGCGGCCGAGGACGTGACCGACCTCAAGTCGAGGAAGGTCCTCGCTCCGGCCAAGAAGAAGATCACCCCGGAATCCCTCAAGGCCCTCAAGGACGCCGGGGTCACCAGGGTCCCGCTGGTCAAGAAGGAACTCCAGGGCGCCTATTCCTTGGTCGCCATCAAGGGGAACGTCCGGGTTAACGAGGAGATCAACGAGGTCCAGCTCGAGCTCCTGTCCGGCCGTCCCGAGCCCTTCGAGATCTTCTTCCCTGAAGAGGACAAGGCCGGCATCATCGTCGTCAACACCCTGAAGAAGGACCTCCGCAAGGACACGAGCCAGGCTCTGGGGGAGATCTACCGGAAGCTCCGGCCCGGCGAGCCGCACACCATGGAGAGCGCCCACAACCTCTTCCACAGCCTGTTCTTCAATCCGCAGAAGTACAATTTCTCCCGCATCGGCCGCCTAAAGTTCAACATCAAG
>JALHVH010000361.1 GCA_022867105.1 Candidatus Aminicenantota bacterium | reverse complement strand
TTTCAAGCGGGGCGGGTTCCACTTGGCTCTGGAAACGGGGCTGGACATCCTGCCGATCGTCCAGAAGGGCGGATACAGGATCATTCACAAGGGAAGCCTTCTCATCCGTCCCGGCCGGGTCGATCTGACCATCGAACCCCCGGTTCCCGTTGCCGGTTTCGGCAAGGAAGACATCGGCGAACTGGCGGGCCGCGTAAGGGCCATTTTTTTACACGGTCTGGAAGAAAGCATCGTACCGCGAACAGAAAGCAAGAACTTATCAGGAACTGCATGAAAGGAAATGCCATAAAGTCTCGAGCCTTTATTCTGATCGCGGCGTCGGCGGTCTTATTCCTGGCGGCCGCCCCTCATGACCTGGACATTTCTCAGCGAGCCGCAGGCCGGAGCTCCGCGCTTTCGATTGGTCTACACGAAAGAAACGGCGGATTCCGTGAGGATTGATTTCGACATCGCGCCGCCCGGGAAGTCGGAGGTGTTCTCATCCTACATCCGATCCCGGACGCGGCGAAAGTAATCCCGAACCCGGATATACCGACTTTTGGTCCTTGGGCTTCGGCTTTAACAGCGCGTGGTTGTCACCCCTCAAAAATCCTTTTCATTGTTGAAACTTTATGATAATCTGCTTTCCGTTTATGAGCGTTTTATAGGATCAAGGTGACACATCATGAGGAAAATCGCGGCAAAAATTCTGGTCATCAGCTTTTTGGCGGTTTTATTCTTCCCGGCCCTGGGGCTCGGCCAGGAAGAGGGAGACGAAATGGCCCAGCTCACAGGCAAAGTTTTGGATCTCGAGAAGAAACCTATCGCTCAGGCTGGGATCCAGATTAAAAACCTGGGAACCGGGCAAATGCTGTCCGAAAAAACGAGCAAGAAAGGGGAATTCGCGTTCCGAAGGCTCATGCCGGGGAAGTATTCCGTGACGGTGACCAAGGAAGGCTATAAGAGCTTTTCGCAGGAGATCGACCTTGAGTCCGGGGCCGCGCCGAAGGTCGAGATCGACCTGGCCAAAGAGCTGAGCGAAGAGCAGAAGAACCGAAAGGAAGCCCTGGCCTTGTTTCAAAACGGAGTGAGCCTGGCCCAGGAGAACAAGATCGACGAAGCCGTCGAGGCGTTCCGGAAGGCGGTCGAGCTCAAACCGGACCTCGCCGAAGCCCACATCAACCTGGGACTTCTATTCTTCCGACAGGGCAAGGCCGACGAGGCGGAGAAAGCCCTTCTGAAGGCCCTCGAGCTCAAACCGGAAGAGCCGAAGACCAAAGAAGCTCTGGCCAATATCTATTTCGAGAAAGCCAAAGGATTGCTCCAGCTGGATAAGATCGACGAGGCATTGGAAACACTCAAGCTTTCTTACGGCTACAACCCGAACGATCCCTATACGAACTATCTGTTGGGCTACGCGTATACTCAAAAAGGTCTGAAGGAGGAAGCCATCAAGTCATTTGAGGCCTTCCTCCAGCTGGAACCGAACGCTCCCCAGGCGGCCAAGGTCAAGGAGATCCTCGAGAACCTTAAAAAACAAAAATAATGTCCGCCAAGCGCGATCATGAAAGGAATTCGGCCGGCGCTGGGCCTTCCGCAAGCCGCTTCATTCTCTGGGCCGCCGGCGTTGCCGCCCTCGGCTTTCTGATCTATCTCGGGCTGAACAAGGGCTTTTTCAAGAAAGGCCTCGGGACGTTTCCGGAGACAAACGTCCTCCTTTTCACCTTGGACACGACCCGGGCCGACCACGTCGGGTGTTACGGCTACCCGAACGTCCAGACGCCGAATATCGATGGGCTGGCCGCGGATGGGGTCCTTTTCAAGAATGCGACGGCCCAGGCCCCGTTGACCCTGCCCTCACATTCTTCGATCTTCACGGGAACCTATCCGTTCATTCATGGTGTCAGGGACAACGGCGGTTTCTACCTGGAGCCAGAAAAAGTCACTCTGGCCGAACTCCTGAAGGAAAAAGGTTGGACGACGAGCG
>JALHVH010000360.1 GCA_022867105.1 Candidatus Aminicenantota bacterium | reverse complement strand
GTGTCTCCGGCTCCGAGAACGCGGAAACGCCCCTGTAATCCTCCGCGTCCGGCGCGGCGCTTGATCCCTGGTCGTCCCTGCCCCACATGTAGCCGTAGTTCCGGTTGAGGTCCACCCCGAACGTCCCGTCGGCGTTGGCCCGCCGGTTCTTGCGCCAGTAGCGGTAGACGTTGATGGAGTATTCCAATCCGTCCGGGTTGACGAGAGGGGCGATCCAGATCTCGCTCCGGTCGACGAGTTCTTTGATCGCGGGATCCTCCTCGTAGCCCTCGGCCAGCCGCCTGGCCAGGAGGAACGGGACCTCCACGGAGATCCACTCGCGGGCATGGTGGCAGCCCAGGAAGAGGACTCCGGCCTCCTCCTCGTGCCGGTCTACGTTGTCGCTGATCTTTATGGCGTAGATATTGCGGCCTTCGAGGCTGGAACCGATCGTGTAGAGCTTGACGATCGAGGGATGGGCGGTCTCCAGAGACTTGAGATCGGCTTCGAGCTCTTTGTAGGAGTGATAGGCGCCGTTGATGCCGCCGGCAAGCCGGATCTCGCTCGGCTGGGCGGGGGCGAAACGGTCGGTCTCGACGACGAACGGGACCCCCCGGGCGGACAGGCGGAGGAGGTCGTCCGGGCCGGCCACGATGAAGATTCTGCCGTCCTGTTCCATCAGCAGGTCGAGGTCCAGGCCGCGCAGGGCCCGGCGCGCGCCCGCCGTCCCCGGGACGCTGATGATCTCCCCGGGCTCCTCCGGTCCGGAGAAAAGGGGAAGGCCCGTTCCGACGCTCAACAGGAGGACCCAAAGGATGGGTTTGCGGATTTTCACGAGAACCTCGGGATCATCGGTCAGTCTCCGATCACATAGGTCAGGGTAAGGGCCCCGCGCCTGGCGGAGAGGGAGTGGCCCGAGCCGCTTTCTTTTCCAATGGCGACCGCGAAATCGACGCGGACCCGGCCGAAGGCGACGCCCGTCCCGAACGTGATGTAGGCGTAAGCGGACCGGGGGGCCTTCATGGGCTGCGGATCATAACTGATTCCCACCCGGAGCGGGGAACGGATGGCGCGGCCGAAAAGGCGATAAGCGCTTATGTATTCCAGCCCCGCCCCGAGCCTGAGGACGTCCGAAAAGTCCCGCTCTTTCTCTTCGCCGAAATAGACCGCGGAGTAGGACGACCACTTGAAGAACCAGACGTCGGCCGAGACCTTCAGGTCCTCGGCGGGACGCCACGAGGCTCCGGCGCCCGCGGCCCAGGGCTGCCGGTACTCGTCCTTCGATGAGGCCGGGATGCGGATGTCCGTGCCCGCCGCCGGGACCCTGTACTCTAGGAGGCTCCGGCTGTCGGACCTCTTGGCATAGGGCGTCCTGACGGCGACGGCCAGGCTGATGCGTTCCGAAAGGAGAAGAGAAAGGCCGGCGCTCATGTAAAGGCCTTTAAAGTCCTGGCTCTTTCGGTCATCGATCGTGATCCCGTCGGCGACGAAACTCTCCGAGACCGTTCTCTCGAGCCTTCCCGAGACCACGTTGACCCCAAGGCCCGCGGCCAGGCGCCGGGATAACCTCCGGGCCGCGGACAGGTTGAAATTCCGGAGGTCGCCGCCTTGGGCCGTCTCGATGGAATATACGAGTCCTGCCGGAGAGTTCGCCCGGAAATCCAAGGGGGGCCGCCCGTAGCTTTCCAGGAGCGCGGCCGATAATGCGAAGGCCCAATCCCCGGCCCGGAAGGACAACCCTCCGAAATCGAGGGCGTAGAAGCCTTCGGTGAAGTTCTCCCGGGCCGAGAGGACGCCCGTATTGAGGATGGAATACCGGAACATGGAGGCGGAGGTGCGGGACCCGCTTGCGGTCACAGTGAGTTTGGGGAGGCCGCAGAGGAGCGCCGGATTGACCAGGACCGACGAGGCGTCCCAAGCCGCCGCCGTACGGGCGCCCCCGCAGGCCAGGGATGGTGCGAGCTCGACGCCCAGGGTGTTCCAGGTCCTGACCGGAGCTTCGTCCTCATACTGGCCGAGGACGAGCTGCGGCCGGGCCTGGCAGGGGAAAAAAAGGAGAAGAAAGGGAACGAGACACGCGGCGGGGAGGGGGACGAGCTTGCTCATGGGCCCGGCAAATTTTATCACTATTGTATTTCCTTTCCAACCTAAAATGTGTATGCTAGGCAACGAGCAAATTCGGAGAGTGCATGCAGAGAAGTGACCAGAAAAGGATGAAGATCACCGGGATGGGTGTCTACGTCCCCGAAAAGATCCTGACTAACGCCGATCTCGAGAAGATGGTCGAAACGTCGGACGAATGGATCGTATCGAGGACGGGGGTTCGGGAGAGGCACATCGCCCGCCCGGACCAGGCGACATCGGACCTGGGCGTTGAAGCCGCCCGGGCCGCCTTGACGGACGCCGGGCTGGGTATCGAGGCCATCGACCTCATCCTCGTCGCCACGAACACGCCGGACACGATCTTCCCATCGACGGCCTGCTGGATCCAGAGCGGCCTCAAGGCCGGCACGATCCCCGCCTTTGACATCTCGGCGGGATGCACCGGGTTCATCTACGGGCTGATCATCGCCGAAGGACTGATCCGCAGCGGCACGGCGGGGCGTGTCCTCCTTGTCGCGCCGGAGATGCTGACGAAGGTTACGAACTGGGAGGATCGCGCGACGTGCGTCCTCTTTGGGGACGCTGCCGGGGCGGCCGTTCTCGAAGAGACCTCGGATGGGTCGGGCATGCTGTCCCATTGTTGGAAGGCGGACGGAAACCTGGCCGACCTGCTCTCCATGCCCGCCGGAGGGACGCGGATCCCCACCACTCAAAAAACGGTCGAGGAAAAACTCCACTACCTCCAAATGAAGGGAAACGATGTCTTCAAGCACGCCGTCAAGCGCATGGGCGAGGCGGCCTTGGAGTCCCTCAAGAAGGCCGGCCTGAAAAAAGAGGATGTGACCTGGCTCATCCCGCACCAGGCCAATATCCGGATCATCGAAGCGACGGGGGAGAGGCTCCACATCCCGAAGGAAAAGGTCTTCGTGAACATTCACAAGTACGGCAACGTATCGGTCGCCACGATCCCCCTCGCCATTCATGAGCTGAAGCAGGGCGGAAAGCTCAAGAAGGGGGACATCCTCCTCCTCGACGCTTTCGGCGCCGGCTTCACCTGGGCCGCGATC
This sequence comes from Candidatus Aminicenantota bacterium, assembly GCA_022867105.1. Classification (GTDB taxonomy): domain Bacteria; phylum Acidobacteriota; class Aminicenantia; order Aminicenantales; family Saccharicenantaceae; genus JALHVH01. The sequence continues at coordinate 384 of JALHVH010000360.1, read as the reverse complement.
GCCTATCGCTGGTAAGTTTCTTCGGTTCTCTCCCGCTATTTTTCGTTATTATACTGGTTGAAGAGCCGGACCAGCGTCTCTTTGTCCATCCGGCCGACGTGCCGGTGCCGGAGGATCCCCTTCTTGTCGATGATGATCGTCGCGGGGATATAATCTCCGGGCTCGTAGTCCTGGACGATCTTCGCGTCGGCCAGGGCGACGGGATAGTTGATCTTGGACATGCTGACGAAGGACAGGAGTCTTTCGGCGGCCATGCGGTCCACCGAGACTCCGAGGATCTCGAGACCCTTGTCCCTGTTGGCCGCGTAGGCTTCGACGAAATCCGGGATCTCGGCCCGGCAGGGAGGGCACCAGGTGGCCCAGAAATTGAGGACCAGGACCTTT
>JALHVH010000359.1 GCA_022867105.1 Candidatus Aminicenantota bacterium | reverse complement strand
GGCTATTTGCTTAGGACCTCGACCGCCCGGTCGATATTCGAGACGTCCAAAATGACCGAGATCGCGTTGCCCTTGCGGCTCAGCGTGCCGTAGCAGTATTCGATGTTGATCCCCTCGTCACCGAGCTTCGTGGTCAGCTCGGCCAGGGCGCCGGGCCTGTTCTCCAGGTCGACCCGCAGGACGTCCCTCTGCTCGGTGATGTAGTTCAACTTCCCGAGGAGCTTCAAGGCCTTATTGAGGTTCGAGGCGACGATCTTCGCCGTATCATGGAAAACGCCGATGGAGTCGATGTTGATCCCGTTCTCCGCCAGGTGGCTGCACAGGTCCCCCAGCACCGAGGGCTTGTTTTCCAGGATGACGTAGATTTCCGTGACTCTTTCCATAGATTCCCCCTAAACCGGTTTTATCGGGCTCGTGGCCAATTCCCTATGTTTATCTATTAACATAAAACAGGGATGTGCGCAAGCCGCGGAATTCAATCGAATATCTTCCCCGGGTTGAGGATGCCGTTGGGGTCAAAGACCTTCTTGATGCCCTTCATGAGCCCGATCTGCGCATCCTCAAGGGACATGGACAGGAACGGTTTCTTGACGAGCCCGATCCCGTGTTCCCCGGAGATGACCCCTCCCCGTTCCCTCCCGTCCCGGTAGAGGTCGGCCCTCACGGCATCGATCTTGTCCCGCCATTCGCCCTCCGGCACCGGGATGACCTTGCCTTCCTCGAACCTTGCTTTCATGATGTGGGTGTGGACGTTGCCGTCGGCGGCGTGGCCGAAAGTCGGAAGCCAGATGTCGTATTTTTTCGCGACCTCCTGCACCCTGCGGACATGTCCGGCGATCCCGGCCCTGGGCACCGAGATATCCAGGATCTCTATGGTCTCCGCCTTGATGGCCTCGTAGATCTTGGACCGGATGGCCAGGATGTCGTCCTGTTTCGCGGGCGTGTCCGCGATGAAGACGTCGATGGCACCCATCTCCAGGCAGACCTCGGCGACCGCCTGGGACAACCGGTCCTGCTCCTCCTCGGTCGCCGCGTCCAGGATGACGAGGAGATGTGTCTTCCCCTCGTGGCTGGGCCAGCGTTTGTGGAGGAACTCCTCGGTGATGGCGATGACATCCAGCCCCACGAACTCGACTGCGACCGGGACGATGTTCTTCCTGAGAAGCCGTGGGACGGTTTCGATGGCGGCCTCAAGCTCGGGGAACGGGATGACCATCGTCCGAAGGACCGGCGGTTGGGCCATGAGCTGGATGACGGCCCTGGTTATGATGCCGAGCGTCCCCTCGGAGCCGATGAAGAGGTTCATCAAATTATAGCCCGTGCTGCTCTTGATGTATTTCCCGCCGGGATGGATGACGCGGCCGTCTGGGAGGACGACCTCCAGTCCCCGGACGTAATTCCGGATGACGCCGTACTTCACGGCCCGGCTCCCGCCGGCGTTCGTGGCGACCAGCCCGCCGATCATGGCGCTCTCGTCTCCCGGGTGGGGCGGAAAGTAAAGGCCGGCCTCCTCCACCGTCTTGATGAAATCCATGAGCGTCACTCCCGCTTCGGCGACGGCCATCTGGTTCTCTCCGTCGATCTCGATCGCGCGCATCTTCTCGAGAGAAAGGACGATGCCTCCGGCGGAAGGCACGCAGCCGCCGCACAAACCCGTCGCCCCGCCCCTGGGAGTCACGGGGACGCGAAAGGCATCGGCGAGGGCGAGGACCGCCGCGACCTGGGCCGTGTCGGACGGCATGACCGCGGCCTCGGGGACGCGGGCGATGTCCCGGAGCGAAAATTCGTCGTGGCCGTAGTCCACGAGCTTCTCGGGATCGACGAGGACATTCCCCATGCCGACGATCTTCCGAAGCTCATCGAGGAATTCTTGGTTCAGCGGTTCTGCCATCAAAGGACCTCTCTTCCATCGTCACGAGGTTTTATAGCTGAAGCCGCGTCTCCTGTCAAACGGCCTGGCCTTTCGATCTGAATTCGCGGCCTTCGAAGGCCACCTACATAACCTACTTAATTAAAACAATTTGCCGCGGCAGATAGAGAAGGATCTGGAGAGTGCCGCCGAACTCTTCGACGAGGCCGGAGACGACGACCGTCTTCCCTGTCAACCCTTCCAAGCCGGGGAAGGCGGTCCTGAACTCCTTTGGGACAAGGGCCTCGAACCCGCCCGCAAGGGAATGAAGGACCGCGAACGAACGTCTCTCCTCGAACCCGGAGCAGGTCATCCGAACGGAAACGAGGTGTCCGAGATACGCCCGCGCCCCGGACGCTGGGACCTCGAGGGGGCTCTCTTTCCGCCAGAGCCCCTTGCCGGCCCTCCGGGCTTCCGTTTCGGCGGCTTTGAACCTCTCCATGAGGTCCTTGCGGAAGGGGAACTTGCGGTAGGCGAACGCGAACCCTTCCTTCAGGATGAGTTCGTTGAAAAGGGCACCGTCATCTGTGGAGAGATAAGCGAGCAGCCGTCCATACTGGTCCTCAAGATCCCAATCATACGCGAGATGAACGTTCTTCCGGTAGAGATTCAGGAAAGCGAACCGTTTAGCAATGAAAGCCATGAAACGGACCTCCTCGCGCTCATCGTCCATCTCAGGAGAGTCGATCCCGATGAGCCTGACCTTCCGCTCGTTCCCGTCCGCGAACCGGACCTTCACCGTGTCGCCGTCATAGACGACGACAACCAGGCCGGAATCGGGCGGGGCGGAGGCTCGCTGGGTTTGGGCGGGAAGGGCGGAGAGCATGCCATGGACGATCAAGCCAAGCGCCAGAACGGCCGGTAGGGTAAGACCGCGTTTTGCTCTCATCGTACTGTTCATGACGAAAGAACAACGGCCATGACCTGCGACCAAGGGCCTGAGGCCGCCCCTCCTGGGAGCCGGGTTTCCCATGCCGCCGGGACTCTTAGATCGCGCCCGTTCTCAAAGGCAAAAAAGAGCTCAGGCTAAACGCGGCCGCATAATTCCTTGACCGCTTTGACGATATGGGCGGCGCTGATGCCGAACATCTCCATCAGCTCACCGGCTTTGCCGGACCTGGGAAGCTCGCGGACGCACAGGTGTTTGACCCGCCCTTCCCCGCTCAGAACCTGGGCAACAGCCTCGCCCAGCCCGCCAGCCTCGAAGTGGTCCTCGACGACGACCGCCAGCCGGCCCGCCTCCCCCACCCCGCGGCGGATGCCCTCTTCGTCCAGCGGCTTGATGGAATAAGCGTCGATGACGCGAACG
>JALHVH010000358.1 GCA_022867105.1 Candidatus Aminicenantota bacterium | reverse complement strand
CCGCGGTGTCCCTGACGATGACCGCCTCGTCGAGGCGGGGGAGGAGGTCTTGAAACCGCTCCTCGGCCCGAACGCGGCCCTTGAGGAGTCCGGTGACGTCCGTGTCGTTGAGGACCTCCGGCGAGACCTCCGACCTGACACGGCCGGGGACGAGGAGGTAGGTCCCTCGAAGCCCGGGCCGGAGGGCTTTCAGGAACTCCTCAGGGAGGATGACGCGGGCCTTGGCTTCTTCCTTCCAGAAGACGTCGAACAGAGGGGCGTCCTCTGCGCTGGTCCGGACGAGGTCGGCGAGGAGCCCGAACGCGCCCGGAACGTCCTCGGAGAAGACCGCGGAGCGTTCCTTCTCGTCGACCTTTCGGAGGGCCTGGAGCTCGTAGGCGGCCTCGTCGCGCTTCTCCTTGAGGGCGGCGATCCGGGACTGGAGCTCTGTGATGTCGGCATGAGCTTGGGAGACGCCGGACCGGAGGGACGCGATGGACAATTCCTGTTCTTCCCTGGCTTTCTGTCGGGCCTCGATCTCGGACTCGAACCGGGCGAGGTCGGCGCCTATCGCTTCGAGGAGGGATCGCTGCTCGGCGGCCTGGGCGAGGAGCTTCGCTTCCTGGCGGCGGACGAGCTCGAGCTCCTTTTCGACCTTGACCGACTCGTTCCTTTTTTCCGTCAGTTCCTGGAATTTGAGGAGGTGCTCGTCTCGGAGGGACTGGGCCTCCCGCGCACGGGCGGCGGCATGCTCCTTGGCTTCGCCGACAAGGGCCGAGGACGTCTCGACATCCTTCTCGCGGTCTTCGAGCTCGCGGGACATCTCCTCGAGAGCGGTCTTTGCCTGGATCGATTCGAGCTCGAGGGCGAGCATCTCCCGCCGAAGCTCCTCGCGGCCGGACTCGGCCTTCTTCCTCGACTCCTCGAAGAACTCGGCCCGTTTGGTTTCCCTATCGATCTCGCTTTCCAAGCGGGAGGTCTGGGACTTGAGAACGAAGACCTTCTCCTGGTCCTCCTTGAGGGTTTTTTCGAGGTCCCAGAGGACCTTGCGCGTCCGGGCTAGGTCCTGTTCCTTGATCTTGATCCGAGAGACGACGTCCAGCTCCTTTTCCAGGAAGGAATTGTAGAGGGCGGCGACGTCCCGCTGGCTCATTTCCATGTGGATGAGTTTCCTCTGGAAGTGGACCGAGGTCAGCTCGCGGACGCGTTCGCGGAGCCTCCGGAAGCGCGTCGCGGCCGAGGCCTGGCGCTGGAGGGAGTTCTTGGCCTTTTCGACCTCGATGATGATGTCCTCGAGGCGGGTGAGGTTCTGTTCGCTCAATTCAAGCTTGTTCTGGGCCTGCCGCTTCCTGTCCTTGTAGAAGGCCGTGCCGGCGGCCTCTTCGAGAAGGGACCGCTTCTCGATCGGCTTGGATGTGACCAAGGTCCCGATGGCGCCCTGCTCGATGACGAAGTACTCGGCCTCGCCGATGGAGTGCTTCCAGAGCTCGTCCTGGATGTCCTTGAGGCGGACGGACTTTCCGTCCATCCGGTATTCGCTTTCGCCCGAGCGGAAGACCCGGTGGGAGACGGTCACCTCGGCGTCGTCGCCGCCGAGGGAGAGGACGACGTCGGCCATGCTGACGGGCGTGCGCTTGGCGTTCCCGTTGAAGATGATGTCGTCGGTGCGGTCGCCCCGGACCGTTCTCTGGCGGCGGCCGCCGAGGACCCAGAGTATGGCGTCGACGAGGTTGCTTTTGCCCGTGCCGTTGGGGCCGACGATGGCGGTGATCCCCGGGTGGAAGACGATCTTGGTGCGGTCGGCGAATGACTTGAACCCCTGAAGTTCGAGCTTCTTGATGATCATGCTGTCGTTTTCTCGCTTTAGGACAAAGAGGTATTGTAATCAAATCGCCCCGATTTTGGAAGGGGGCAGGTCCTGACCCCTTCTGCCTTCTTGCCGGAACGGGGCGTTTTGTGCGAGAATAAAGTGACATGGACGCCGAGAAACGGAAGTACCTGCGATTCGAATGCATGCTTCCTGCCGAGGTCATCAGGATCGAGGACAAGAACGGTCTCGAAGAAAAGGTCCGGATCGACGATTTCTCCCGGGAGGGCCTGAAAATCGTTTT
>JALHVH010000357.1 GCA_022867105.1 Candidatus Aminicenantota bacterium | reverse complement strand
CCTTTGAGTTTCAGCCTTGCGACCGTACTCCCCAGGCGGGACGCTTAACGCGTTAGCTACGACACTCCCACATAAACGCAGGAACATCTAGCGTCCATCGTTTACAGCTAGGACTACCGGGGTATCTAATCCCGTTTGCTCCCCTAGCTTTCGTGTCTCAGTGTCAGGTGTAGTATAGAGAACCGCCTACGCCTCAGGTGTTCCTCCCGATATCTACGCATTTCACCGCTCCACCGGGAATTCCGCTCTCCTCAACTAACCTCAAGCTGAACAGTATCAAAGACAGTTCCGAAGTTAAGCCTCGGGATTTCATCTTTGACTTATTCAGCCACCTACACACCCTTTACGCCCAGTAATTCCGAGTAACGCTCGCCCCCTACGTATTACCGCGGCTGCTGGCACGTAGTTAGCCGGGGCTTCCTCTGAAGTTACCGTCAAACCCTTGCGGGCATTCTTCACTTCTGACAGGAGTTTACAACCCGAAGGCCGTCATCCTCCACGCGGCGTCGCTGCGTCAGGGTTTCCCCCATTGCGCAAAATTCCTCACTGCTGCCTCCCGTAGGAGTCTGGGCCGTGTCTCAGTCCCAGTGTGGCCGTACACCCTCTCAGGCCGGCTACCCATCATAACCTTGGTAGGCCATTACCCTACCAACTAGCTAATAGGACGCGGGCTCATCCTCAAGCGCCTTTCGGCTTTGACTCCGAAGACATACGTCCCGGAGTTTCATGCGGTATTAGACCCCCTTTCGAGGGCTTATTCCTCACTCGAGGGGAGATTACCCACGTGTTACTCACCCGTTCGCCGCTATTCCCAGGTATTGCTACCCGGAAATCGCTCGACTTGCATGTGTTAGGCACGCCGCCAGCGTTTACTCTGAGCCAGGATCAAACTCTTCAATTATAAGAACCCTTGCGGGTTCTCGACGAGTTTGTAAGTGGCAATTAAGATCGATCTGGTCGCTCCGCTTTATTTTTCAAAGATCTGTCTTCTTTCTGTCCCGAGAAAGAAATGCCTGTCAAAAACAATATTTTCAAGTTGTCAACCAGTATAGGTTGTCACACTGAAGGCTTATTTACTATAGGGTTTTTCCCCGCGCGTGTCAAGATGTTCTTGAGTTTTTTTTCGGGGAGGAAAAGATGTCAACGGAAGTTGGCCCTATCCCCTTTCATTTCAACAGGATGATGAACTCCGGTTGACGGCCCAGGGACGCCCCGGGCGGGCCTTCCCTGGATTTTTTCGGCCCGGGTTGGCACGTCTCCGGCTTAGGGATACCGGGAGAGGCAGCCATGAACAAGCGCGGATTCACCCTGATCGAGCTCCTGGTGACCCTGTCCCTGGTCACCTTTCTTATCGCCGGGACCGGGGAGCTCATCAGCCTCTCCCTGCTCGCCAAGAGGAAGGCCGAGGCCCACGCCGGGGTCATCCATCATCTCACGGATAAGCTCGAAACTCTACGGTCCCTTCCCTTCGATCACCCGGAACTCAGGGCGGACCGATACGAAGAGGGGATCGCGGCGCGGGGAGCGGACCCGTTTTTTCTCGTGGAGTGGAATATCGAAGACCTGTCCGGCGGCATGAAGCGGATCGGGATCTGCGTTTCCTCCCGCGGCCGGGCGCGCGCGACCGCCAAGGCCGTCCTCCTCCTCTCGGAAAAGCTGGGGTTCCGGCCATGAACCGAAAAGGATTCACGCTCATCGAGTTCCTGATCAGTTTATCGCTCCTGCTTATCATCGTCCTGGCCGGCTTCGAGTTCTTCGGGCAGGCCCGGGCCCTCTTTTTCAAGCTCAAGGAGGCCGAGGAAAGCGAAGAGGCCGCTCTTGCCGCCCTGGACAAGATAAGGATCGATCTCGCCCGCGGCGGCCGGGGCCTCGCCGTCCCGATCGGGATGGGACTCCTCGAGGCGGTCCGCGCCGACCCGGAGAGGCTGACCGTCCTGAGCTCGGAGGGCTCTTACGGACTCCGGGAGGACTTGGCTCAGGGCGGAACGCGGGCAGCCCTGGAATCCGCGGACGGACTGAAAAAAGGGTCGGAGATCTGCGTCTTCGACCCTGACAAGGGAGAGGTCCGGCGCGTCCTTTCGGTCGAAGGCGAGTGTCTGACCCTTTCGACGCCGCTCGAGCATTCCTACTCGAGAGAAACGGCCGGCATCGTCGCCGTTGAGAGAACATCGTTCTTCCTCGACCGCGAGGACGCGGTCATCCGGCGCCAGGTCAATTCCAGCCCCGCCCAACCCCTGCTTGAGGACGCCGGGACCTTCCTTTTCTCTTACGACCGGCCCAGGAACCTCGCCGGGATCGCTTTTACGCTCGCTTCTCACAAGGAGAAAACCTATGAGCTCTGCATCTTCCCAAAGAACGCCGGCCTTTCCCCTGTCCGTTGATGGAGTGCGGGGAGGCCGGAAAGGATCGATCAGTGTGACCGTGACCCTCATGTTCCTTGTCTTCACGGTCCTCGGATTGGGCATGCTCCTCCTGTCCCAGGTCCACCTCAAGGCCGGCGCCTCCAGGAAAAACTCCGCCCTCCTGGACTACGCGGCTGAGAACGGCATCAAACGCGCTCTGGAAGACATCGACAGCGCCCTGGCGTCGAGGGCGACTCTCATCGAGGTCTCGCCCGGCCGGATGTCCGAGCTTCGATCTGACGCTCTTCTGGGGGGGACAAAGATCGTGGAGGAACTTTTCGACTGGCCCCTTCCCCGCCTGATCCGGGAGACCTGGGAGGACATGAGCTGGGAAAGCGTCACGGCCTGCGATCCGGAAAGGACCGAGGACCGGGAGGATTTCCTATCGGTCAGCTACCGGTTCCGGATCGATTCCGAAGGCAAGCTCGTGAATTTCAAGCCGAAACGGGCCTCCCAGTGCGACGCTTCCCTATACGTTCTGGCAGGCAGGCTGCCCCTCCCATGCGTTCCCCTTCTATTGAATAAGAAGATGGCCGCCGGGACGGAGAACGATTTCCTGAGCTCGAAAGGGATATCTTTCCGGACCGCACCCGGCGGCGGCCCGGCCGCCCGCCTTGAGATCGTAGAGACGCCGGTCATCCCGACCGACGCGACGTCCCTCCTGGGCCAAGCGCTCCGTCTCCGCCTCTTCCGCCCGGAGGACCTCGACGCCGCCTCCGTGCGGCGGGCCGTGGGCCTCGAACCATCGAACGATCCCGTGCCCGACGGTGTCTATCTCATCCAGGACGATCTCGGACTTGGCGGCGTCTTCGTTCAGGGGGATAT
>JALHVH010000356.1 GCA_022867105.1 Candidatus Aminicenantota bacterium | reverse complement strand
GTCTCCGCCGACCGGATGAGAATCCTTTCCTACGGCAAGAGCCAGCCGCTCGTCGCCGGCCATGACGAGGCGGCCTGGCAGAATAACCGGCGCGCCCAGTTCACGATCATCGAAAAATAGGCTGTGTCCAAAAGAGCGATAGGGGCATTTCTTCTGGCCCTCGTGCCCCTTTGGTCGGCCGGCGGCGTCGACAAGACCAAGAAAGCCTATGAGCTGATCTACGAAGACGTCCAGGTCCTGAAAAAACAGGTCCAGGACCTGGCGGCCCGGGCCCAAAAGAACGCCGAAGACGTTCAGGTGATCAAGGACCAGCTCAAGGAGCTGGCGGACGTCGTCCGGCGTTCCCAAGCCGAGCAGCTCGGCCTCAAGGAGGACCTTAGGTCCGTCCCCCAGCAGTACCAGGCCCTGGCCGGGAAGATCGAACAGCTGAGCCTCGACGTGGCCAGGCTCGTCGAGCTCCTCGCCGCCCTCCGCCCAGGAACTCCGCCGGCCGCGGGCGCCGAGGCCAAGCCCGCCGAGAAGGGCAGGGACGAGCCCCAACCTTCGTTAAAGAAGCCGGAGAACAAGCCCCAGCCCATGCCCCTGCCGTCCAACGTCTCTCCGCAGGACGTTTACAACATGGCCTATTCGGATTATCTCAAGGGCAACTTCGACCTGGCTGTCGAGGGGTTCATGATGTACAAGGACCAGTTTTCCGACAGCCCGCTGGCCGACAACGCCCTCTACTGGATCGGGGAGTGTTATTACAGCCAGAGGAAGTTCGAGGACGCGATCGACATGTTCAATGAGCTCATCCTGGCCTATCCTCAAGGAGACAAGATCGCGGCCGCCTACCTCAAGAAGGGCATGAGCTTCGCCGAGACCGGCAAGAAGGAAGAGGCGATGGCGGCCTACAAGCTTCTGATCACCAAGTTCCCCGTCGAGGAGGAGACCAGGATCGCTCAGCAAAAAATCAAGGAATTGGCGGAAAAATGAGAGACATCAACAGCCTGAACAAGGTCATCCTGATCGGACGGCTGGGCCAGAAGCCGGATTCGAGGTACATCCCCCAGACACAGAGGCAGGTCGTTCACTTCACGCTGGCCACGAACGAGCGCTTCTTCAACCAGAACACGAACGAGGCCGTGAATAAGACCGAATGGCACCGCATCGTTGTCTGGGGCAAGCTCGCCGAATTCTGCGAAAAATACCTCTCGCAGGGGAAGCAGATCCTCCTGGAGGGCAAGCTCAGGACACGGCAGTGGCAGGACAAGGACGGCAACAAGCGCAGCACCACGGAGATCGAAGCGCAGACGATCGTCCTCCTCGGCCGGAGGGAAGAGACGGCCGGCGAAAGCCCCGCCGCCGAAACCCCGGCCTCCGACTTCCCGATGGAGGGTGATGAAACGGCCCATAGCGGCGGGAGCGGCGGTGAGGACGATGTCCCGTTCTGATCCCCCCCGGCGCGCGCCTGTCTGCTGACGGGGCTTCGGCCATGACCGAGGACGAAGACATCGAAACATCATTCCGGAAAAGGATCGTCGAGGACATCCGCCCGTGGGGCAAATTCCGGGCCTACCCGTATGAATCCGGAAGCGCCGTCAAGATCATCACCGTCGATCCCGGACAAACCCTGTCCCTCCAGACCCACGACCGGCGCGCCGAGTTCTGGATCGCCCTGGATCCCGGCCTTGAGGTGACCGTCAACGACAAGACCTGGCGGCCGAAAGAGAACGAGGAGATCTTCATCCCGCGGAAGGCCCTCCACCGGGTGCGTTGCCTGGGAAGCCTGCCGGCCCGGATCATGGAAATCTGGATCGGCGACCCCGACGAATCAGACATCGTCCGGGTCGAAGACGAATACGGAAGATAGTTTAGGACGATTGGCTCATCAAAAAGACCTTGGGGTGTTTGACCAGGATCTTCTCGATCATGTACTCCTCGATCTCCTGTGAGCTGCGAAATCCCATGGCCTCGCCCACGGCCTTCTCTACCGTTCCCAGCTCGATCGACCGCAGGGCTTTCTTGATCCGGGGGATGGAGATGGGGTTCATGCTGAACTTCCTCAGCCCGAATCCGAACAGGATCAGCGCCGACAGCGGATCGGCCGCCATTTCGCCGCAGACCGTGACCTCCTTGCCCGCTTTGACCGCGGTCTGGATGACGGACCGGATCAGTCGAAGGACGGCGGGGTGGAGGGGTTTGTAGAGGTAGGAAACGAACTCGTTCGACCGGTCGACCGCGAGGTAATATTGGGTCAGGTCGTTCGTCCCTATGCTCAGGTAATCCACCTCACTGAGGAGATGGTCGGCCATGGCAGCCGCCGCCGGGACCTCGATCATCGTGCCGAGGGGGATCTTTTCGTCAAAACGCTCCTTTCTGCACCGGAGGTCGTCCTTCACCTCCTCTAAGAGCATCTTGACCTCGAGGATCTCTTCGATCTCCGTCACCATGGGGATGAGGATCCGGATGTTTCCCTTGACCGAGGCCTTGAGGATGGCCCTTAACTGCGTCCGGAACATGTCCCTGTTCCGAAGGGAGAACCGGATGGCCCTCAGGCCGAGGGCCGGGTTGGGCTCCTTCTCGATCTTGAGCTGGGGAAGGGTCTTCTCCCCGCCGATGTCGATGGTCCGGATGTAAACGGGAGCCGGGTAGGCCTCCCGGGCCAGGCGCGAGTAGACGGCCAGGTGGTCTTCCTCTGTGGGCAGCGTCGTCCTCTGGAGGTAGATGAACTCGGAGCGGAACAGCCCGATGCCCTCGGCCCCGTAGGACCGCGCCATGTTCACCTCCTCGGGCAGCTCGATGTTGGCCATGGGCACGAACGGGACCCCGTCCAGCGTCCTGGATTCCAGCCGGGCCGTCTTCTGGAGGTCCTTCCGGTACTTTTCGTACTTCTCCTTCTTGCTCATGAACTCCCGGCGGACGACCGGGGGCGGGTTGACGATGACCTCGCCGTCCGTGCCGTCCACGATGATGAAGTCGCCGTTCTTCACGTGGAGCGTGACGTTGTGAAGCCCGACGACGGCCGGGATGCCCAGCGAGCGCGCCAGGATGGCCGTGTGGGACGTCTGGCCGCCCATGTCCAGGGCCATGGCCAGGACGTTCTCCCGGCTCAGGCTGGTGGCGGCCTCCGAGGGAAGGAGCTCGTGGGCCACGAGGACCTTGAGCCTGGCGGGGACCTCCTTCTTCTCCTTCTTAATCTCAAGGTTCCGGTAGATCTTAACCAGGACGTCGGAGATGTCCGACTTCCTCTGCCTGAAGTACTCGTCGTTGATGGCCTCGAAGACCTGTTCGTACCGGGTATTGGTCCTGGAGAGGGCCCATTCGGACCTGACCTTGTCCTTACTGATGACATTCTCCAGGCTGGATAGGAGCGAAGGGTCCTCGAGGATCAGGAGGTGGGCCTCGAAGATGAACGCGTGCTCCTCGCCCATCTTGTCCTTGATGTCCGTCTTGATCCGGACGATTTCGCCCTTCGTGCGCTCGATCGCCCGCCGCAGCCGTTTCAGCTCATCGTCCACCTGGTCGGGGGCGATGGCTTCCCGCCG
>JALHVH010000355.1 GCA_022867105.1 Candidatus Aminicenantota bacterium | reverse complement strand
TGGCCAGGCTGGAAAAGCTGGCCGGCGGCGGGCGGTTCGCCCGAGTGGCCTACCTTGAACTGGCCACTTACTGGATGGAAAAGGGCGATTTGGAAAAAGCTGAGCAGAGGGCGGGCGAGGTCAAGTCCGCGCCCAGGGACGTCCTTTATTACGAGGCCCAGGAGCTCCTGGCCCAGATCGCCCTGAAGAAAAAGGACTTTGCCAAGGCCCTGGACATTTACAAGAGGATCGAGGAGGAGAAACCGAAGTCCTATCCCCTCGACGTGGTCCTGTTCCATAAGGGGGAGGCCCTCCGGCTCAAGGGCGACATCAAGGAGGCCCTGGCGGTCTTTAAGAAGCTCCAGGAGGAATACAGCCAGACATATTATGGTTACGAAGCGTCCCTCAAGGTCGGAAAGCTCGAGCGCGCCCGGTAAGGCGTTCCCTTGTAAATTCGCCCGGATGAGATATAATAAGCTCTGATTTTTAAAGGAGGAATTCCATGGCTTTTGTGATCACCGAGGAATGCATCAACTGCGGTGCGTGCGAGCCCGAGTGCCCGAACCTGGCGATCACCGCCGGGGAAGAGCGGTACGTCATCGATCCCGAAAAGTGCACAGAGTGCGTCGGACATTTCGAGGAATCCCAGTGCGCCGCGGTCTGCCCCGTGGACTGCTGCGTCGTCGATCCCGATCACAAGGAGACGAGAGACGAGCTGACGGCAAAGTTCCAAAGGCTCAAGGGCTGATCCCCATCCGGCCGTTTTCGAAGGAAATAGGAGTGAGGCCATCACTCCTATTTTTTTTACAGGGCACATGGAAGAGATTCGAAGAAAGAACAGGACCTGGATCAATATCCTCCTCTTCGGCCTGACGGTCGTCTCCGCGTTCTTCGTCGGCATCACCTGGAGCCTGAGCTTCAAGTATGGTGACGCCGTCAACCAGGATTTCCCCTTCAGCCTGGGGGAGCGGTTCTTCAAGGATACGCAGGTCATCTCTCTCTCCGTCCTCTACTCGGCCGTCCTCATCACCATCCTCCTCGGCCATGAGCTGGGTCACTATCTGACCTGTCGCCGCTACCGGATCGACGCCACTCTGCCGTACTTCATCCCCGCGCCGACCCTGATAGGGACGCTGGGCGCGTTCATCAAGATCAAGTCTCCCATCACCCGCAAGCAGCAGCTGTTCGACATCGGAGCGGCCGGACCGCTGGCGGGTTTCATCCTGGCCTTGCCCGCCCTTTTCATCGGCCTGTCCCTGTCCAGGGTCGTGCCGGCACTCCCCAGGGACGAGTCCATCGTCTTTGGAGAGCCCCTCCTCTTGAAGATGATCACCGGCCTATTGTTTAAAAGTATCCCCCCCGGCTCGGACATCCTGCTCCACCCGGTCGCCGTCGCGGGATGGGTCGGGATCCTGGTCACGGCCTTCAACCTCTTTCCCCTGGGCCAGCTCGACGGGGGACACATCTTTTTCGCCCTGGTTGGCCAGAAAGCCGTGCACCTGGCCAGGTTCTTCCTGGGTGCCTTCCTGGTCATGGGCATCTTCTTTTGGGTCGGTTGGTTCGTGTGGGCCCTGCTCATCCTGCTCCTCGGATTGAAGCACCCCCGCGTCTTTGATGAGGACGTTCCCCTGTCTCCAGGGAGGAAGGCCGTCGGCGTTCTCATCGTCGTCATATTCGTTCTTTCCTTCATTCCGGACCCCGTCAGGGGGCTCAACCTGTTCGGGCTCCTTCGGCAGTTCGGGCTGTGATGTTTCGTGGAAACCATGTTCAAAGCCCTCGGAGTTTTTCACAGAATGTGTGGAAAACTTGTGGAAATATGCGTCCTTTTGGAGCAAAATAACAATCAATCCTTGAAGATACGACGATTTGCACAAGAATTAGGCATCACGCGTAACTTGAATATTTTCAACATGTTAATATGTCATTGAAAATAAACGAATTGCGTTTCGAGCGGGGGCTGGACCATCCGAGGGGGAACCATGGACGCTAAGTTCAAGGATGTAGAGGCCGTCTTCAGCCGGATGAAGAGGAGATTCCACAGCGGGGAGATCTCAAAGCGGGAGTTCATCGACAGCCTCAAACAGCTTCGGATCAAGGACGAGGAGGGCCGTTTCTGGATGATCGGACCCCAGAGCGGCAAATGGTATTACTTCGAAGGCAAGGATTGGGTCCAGAGCTCTCCGCCTTCGATCGGAGAAAAGAAGGCATTCTGTATCTACTGCGGATTCGAGAACGACCTCGAATCCGCCGTGTGCGCCGGCTGCGGCGGCCGCGTCGGCGAGGGGAACGAAGCGGATAAACCCGGAATCTGCCCTGAGTGCGGTTCGGAGATCGATCCGGAAACGGACACCTGTCCTGACTGCGCCGCCAGGGGAATGGATTTGGCGAAGGACGACAAAAAGCCCGACGCCCCGCGGGAGGATCCAGAGGTCACCTGCACCGTCCGCTCGGTCCATCTTTTGTCCTTCCTCTGGTTCTCGGGAGGCATGGGAATCGTTGCGGGTGTCCTTTTCGGGCTTCTGGCGGGAGCGACCGGCTTTTTTCCCGGCCTGACCGAGAGCCTTCCGGCCTTCTTCAAGGACATGCAGGGAAAGCTCGTCGGGAGCGTTGTCTTTGCCGGCCTGGGAGGGGTCCTTGGTTTTCTGGCAGCCAGTCTGGCAGGATTCCTGATCGCCCTCGCCGCCAACGGGGTCCTCTCTTTCATCGGAGGGTTGAAAGTCCGGATCGAGCCGCCCGGCGGCAAAGGCTGGTAAGGCCGATCCTATTTGTCCCGGCGCCGCAACCGGGCGAGGGCGAAGGCGATCTGTCCCAAAGAAAGAGATTCATCGTTCGGCGAATAGGCGTCCGTCCGCAAGACCGTGAACCCATTCCTGCCGAGCAAGCGTTCCGTCCCGGTGAGGAGCCTCTTGTTGAGGAAACAGCCGCCGGCCAGGGATACGGTCTCGATCCCGTGATCTCTTTTCGCCCTTTCGGCCGCCGCCAGGACGACGCGTGCCAGCGTGTTGTGGAACTTGGAGGCCATCAGGCAAGCCGGGGTGCGGCGCTTCCTGTCCTCCATGATCTCCCGGACGGTCGGGACGAAGCTGATCCGGAAGGGCCGGGCTTCGTCGAGGAACGCGTAAGGGTAGTACGCCCGGGTCCTTACGCTTGCCGCGGCTTCGAGCCGCATCGCCGCCTCGGCCTCGTATTCCATCTCGATCGGCGCCGTCCCGCAGAGAAAAGAGACGGCGTCGAAGAGCCGGCCGCAGCTGGACGACGGCGGGCTTCCGATCCCCCGCTCGATCATCTCCAGGACGGCCCGGACGCGTCTTTTCTCGATCTTCTCCAGGGCCCTGAGGGGAGGGATGTCCTTACCGAAAGCCTGCGCCAGGTAGGACAGGGCCATTCGCCAGGGCTGGCGGGAGGCCAGGTCCCCTCCCGGGAGGGGAACGTCATCGAAGTGCGCCATCCTCAGATAGGAATCGTGGTCCGCGATCAAGAACTCGCCTCCCCAGGCCTTCCCATCCGCCCCGTAACCGTAGCCGTCCAGGGCGACGCCCAGGACCTTGCGTCCGGGAGGGATCCCATGCTCCAGGAGTGGAGCGAGGATGTGGGCGTGGTGGTGCTGGACCTTCAGGTGGGTGAGGCCGGACCTTTCGGCGAAGCGGGTCGTATGAAAGTCGGGGTGGAGGTCGGAGACGAGGACCTCGGGCTTCGCTCCGAAGAGCCGCCCGACGTGCGCCAGTGTTTCCTCGAAATACCGGAAGTTCCTGTAGTCATCCAGGTCGCCAAGGAATTGACTGGTGATGACGTAGCCGTCCTTGTAGAGGGAGATGGTGTCCTTGAGTTCCCCGCCCAGCGCGGCGACGACGATCCCGGCCCGGAGTTCGGGGTGGACAGGCTGGGGATAGGGGACGTAACCCCTTGCCCGCCGGACGAAGAGGGGCCTGCCTCCCGCCGTCTTGACGACCGAATCGTCCGACCTCATCTCGATGGGACGGTCGTGGGTGAGGACGTGATCGCAAAGGCTGAGGACACCCTCTTCCTCGGTCTTCATGATGGGCGCGTCCTTGCTGTTGGAACTCGTGGCGACGATCAAGCCGATATGCCCGAGCAGGAGTTCGTGGAGCGGCGAATAGGGGAGCATGAAGCCCATTTCGTTCAGGCCGGGCGCGATCCCAGGAAGGTCCCTTTTCTTGGCCAGGAGGACGATGGGCCGCTGCGGCGAAAGGAGGAATCTTTGCTCGGCCGGGGAAACAAAGGCGTAACGTTCGACGGTCCCGACGTCCGCCGCCATGAGTGCCAATGGCTTCGTCATGCGGCCCTTGATCCTCCTCAGCCGCCGGACCGCTCGCTCGTTTTCCGGATCGCAGACCAGGTGGAACCCGCCGATCCCTTTGATGGCGAGGACCCGCCCCTTCTTGATCAGGCCCGCAGCTTCCGGGACCCCGCCGGGAACGCGTTTGCCGGTCCCGGCTGCGAGGAGGCTCAGCCGGGGCCCGCAGGCAGGGCAGGCGATGGGCTGGGCGTGGTATCTCCTATCCAGGGGATCGCCATATTCCCTGGCGCAGTCGGGGCACATCGGGAAACCCGACATGGTCGTGGACTTCCTGTCATAGGGGAGGTCCCTGACGATGGTGTATCGGGGCCCGCAGTTGGTGCAGTTCGTGAACGCATATTGATACCGTCTCTCCCCGGGGGCGTGGATCTCTTCAAGGCAGTCCTTGCACACCGCGATGTCCGGAGAGATGAAGACGAAGCTCCCGCCCGGCCTGCTTTCTCCGATCCTGAAATCCGCGATGCCCTTGAACGGCGCGGGCGCCGATGAAACCCTCTCGATCCTGGAGAGGGGAGGCTTTCGACCCTTCAGGGCATGAAGGAATCGCTCGAAGTCCTTCGGATCGTGCGCCTCGAGCCTGATCTCGACGCCCGTTCCGGCGTTCTTGACCCAGCCCCCAAGCCCGAATTCGCGGGCCAGCCTGTAGACGAAAGGCCGGAACCCCACCCCCTGGACGACGCCGAAAACCACGACGGTGACGGCATATCCTTTAGCTTTGTCCGTCCTTGTCCCGCCGCGCTTTCTCGTGACCATGGTTTTTCCAGTTCCTGCTGTAAAGGCAGCCGCAATAATCCTGGCGGTAGAGGCCCGCCTCCCGGCTCATGAGGATGCTCTTTCGGAAGCCGTCCTTCTTCTTGAAATCGGCTTCCAGAAAGCCGACCTTGTACCTGGACGCGAAGAGCCTGCCGATCCGGTTCATCGTCCTTGTCTTCTTCCACGGGCTGAGGCTCATGACCGTCGTGAACATGCCGATGTCCGCGTCACGGGCGGCCTCCGCCGTCCTCTGGAGCCTCATGGCGTAACAGACGTCGCAGCGCCGGCCCTTCTCCGGTTCGTCCTTGAACTTGAGGGTCAGGGTCGTCCACCTGTCCACGTCGTAGGGCCCTTCCAGGAGCGCGATGCCCAGCATCCCGGCCACCTTTCGGGCCTCTTCAAGCCGGAGGTCGTATTCTTCCTTCGGCTGGATGTTGGGGTCATAGAAGAACCCGGTGACCTCGTAGTTCGCCCCGAGGGACCGGGCGACGTAGAGGGCATCGGGCGCGCAACAAATATGAACCAGGATCCGCGGCTTGCCCATGGGGCTATTCTAGACCGGCGCGCGGCATCGGTAAAGAGGGAAGCTATTATTGCAGTTTTTCGAACCGCGTCTGAAGGTCCTGGATCGCTTTGTTGACGACGTCGATCTGGAAGTAGCAGGCGGCGAGTTCCTTGTGCTCGATGCGGGACTCGTCCAGGGTCTTCCCCAGCCTTTCGTAAAGGGGTTCCGACGTTTTCTTGAGCTCGATGATCCGCTTCTGGACCGTCTCCTTTTTCTTCTCCCATTCCCGGATCCCCTTCTCCCGGGCCTGGTCCTCTTCCCTGTGCTTGAGATCCATCTCGCGGATCTTCCGGTCCCGGGCGTCCAGCTCGGCTTGGACGGCTGCCCTCTCCTCCTCGATCCTCGCCTCTTCCTCCCCGGTGCCGACGAGCCGGCCCTTAAGCTCCTCGATCGTGGGTCCGGCGGCCCTTGGTCCGGCCGCGGCGTCCCTGGTCTCTCTTTCGGCCTGGGCCCGTTGTTTCTTGAGATCCTTTTCCCGTCCTTTGAGCTCCGCCATCCTGTCTTCGAAGGGTTTCTTGAGCGTCTCCTCCGCGCGGACGGCCTCATGATGGCTCTTCCGGACGTCCTCGCGCTGCTTGCCCAGGGACTCGATCTGCGAATAGATCTCGTGCCATTCCATCTGCCTCGTGCTTTTTTCCTCTTCCAGGACCTTGAGCCTCCGGAAGACCTCCGTGGTACCTTCGATTCGGATGTCTTCGCTCCAGGCCTTCCGGCCGAGCTCCTTCCAGAGCCCGGATTTCTTGTCCCTCTCCTTCCTGAGCTTGGCCTGAAGCCTTAGGCGGAGCATCTTGCGCTTGGCGCCGGACAGGAAGGCGCTCAACCGGCGCCTCAAGTCCTTGTCCCGGAGAAAAATGAAAAAGAGAAGAAGGAGGATGATGGACAGGAGGAGCCAGAAGGTCCAATAGGGCAGCCCTTCCCGGGCAGGGTCAGAGAGCGACTGCAAGCTGGATGCCGGAAATGATAGGCTGGTCATGGAAATCAACCGTTTATAACCTATTTATTCTTTTAGCCCCGGTTTGTCAACGGAGTCCGGACGGATTGTCGGCGGACCCCGCGAAGTCCTGGATGGCGAATTCCATCAGGCGAAGCATGGCCGGGAGGTTCTCCCGGAAGATGCCTTCAATCTCGTCCTCCGCGTTGAAGAAACCGCCCTGCTGGATGTCGACGGGGGGAAGCTCGAACGTATAAGAGGGGATCCCGGTCACGCCGAACGTCCAATCCGTAAGGTCGCCGTTGGTCACATAGAGAGTGGACGCGGCCCGGCCGCAGGCATAGGACCGGCCGTTCACGGACTCGATGAGGCCGGCCATCTCGAGTCCCAATCCCCGGAGAAGGTCATCCTTGTCGGTGGGGACGTCGGCGAATCCCCATGGATAGAGGATGGACTGGGAAAAACTGTGATAAGAGATTGCGGTCAGGAAATTCCCGACCAGGAAAAGTTCCCGGACGGCCCGTGTCTCCGGCTCCGAGAACGCGGAAACGCCCCTGTAATCCTCCGCGTCCGGCGCGGCGCTTGATCCCTGGTCGTCCCTGCCCCACATGTAGCCGTAGTTCCGGTTGAGGTCCACCCCGAACGTCCCGTCGGCGTTGGCCC
>JALHVH010000354.1 GCA_022867105.1 Candidatus Aminicenantota bacterium | reverse complement strand
CTACGACTTTCGCAAATTGACGGATTTGTTTATGATGTCTCATCATGGTTAAGAGACCCGGTCGCAGACCTATGGGCGTGAGCCTCATCATCCTCGCCGGCGGAAAAGGCCGGAGGATGAAGGCCGACAAGGCAAGCCTGCCCATCCCCGGGGGGACGCTCATCAGGAGGGTCCTCCTCCAGGTCGAAGGGATGTTCGACGAGGTCCTCGTCTCCGTTTCCAGGGGACAGGCCGTGGACGCGCCCGGCTGCCGGACTATCGAAGACACCGCTCCCGGGCAGGGCCCGCTGGCCGGGATCCTGGCGGGACTGAAAGCCGCGAAGAACCAGGTATGCGTTGTCCTGGCCTGCGACATCCCGGACATCGATATCGATTTTCTGAAACAGCTCATTGCGAAAGCTCAAGGCTTCGAAATCGTGGTCCCCGTCTCGTGCGGAGGGCTTTTCGAGCCGCTCTTCGCCGTCTACAGGCGATCGGTCATCCCGGAGATCGAAGCTTTGGTCCGAGCACGTGACTTCTCCATCCTGACGCTTTTCGACCGATGCCGGACGCGCAAGGTCATGCTGAAAGACTCCGGCTGGCTCCGGAACCTCAATACGCCCGAAGACTATGAGAAATACCTTCGGGAATTCCGGAAAGGCCCCGAACGGATTCGAACCCCTGGAAAGAAGTCCGGGACCTGATCGGCTAGAGTTTCGCCTTTAAAGCCCTTCCTTCCTGAAGAGCGCGTAAAATAGGACCCGTCCCAAGGTTTCCGACGCCAGGGCTGCGACGAACGCCCATATCATAAGATGCTGGACCGGTGAACTCGGCGTCAAAGGAGGTTTCGCCAAGATGGTCAGAACGACAGCGGCGGCCGCCGATAGAAGGAAGGCCAGTCTGAGGCCATAGAGCCGTGTGAAAACCCGGGAGCGTCCGGGGTCGATCTCCCGCCGCCCAATCCGCCGGATCCCGAAATTCGGATCGAAAAGAACGACCCCGGCAAAATTCAGGACCAGGAGGGCCAGGGCGGCCGCGTTCATAGGAAACCGGCCCACGAAGGGGGGGACCCCCTCCCCTTCCCTCAACAGCTTGAAGGCCGGGGCCGCAGCCGAGCCCAAGGCGCCCAGAACGAAGGCCGTCATAAAGAAAGAAAAGGGCGTCATCGGGTTGTTCCAGACGGGGACGGCTTCGAGCCTGTAGATGCTCGCCATGGTCCATACGAGCCCGACGCCCGCCAGGGCGGCCAAAAGATAAAGCCCTATAAGGGACAAGGCGCCCGAATTTCCCATTCTCTTCCACTCCAACAAGGCCAAGAGTCCTAAAACGGACAGCACGAGAAGCTCGAAGAAGATCTCCCGGCTCAGCCGAGAGGTCCGGACGTTGTTCAGGGCCCGATAAGCATTGAAGGGATTCCCCAGGTGAAAGAAGGAGAGAGCGGCCGCGGCCGCGAGGAGCGCGAGGACGAAGACGAGGGACCTCAGCCGGAGCAGCCGAACGTCGGCCGCGGCCGTTCCGGTTCCGGACAGGGCCAATGGGACGGTGAACAGAAGAAAAAATCCCACGGCCGTCTGGGACAGAAGCGTGAAAGCGATGAGCGGCCACTCTTTTTTCGCCATCTCAAGTCTCCTCGTCGTTGGCCACTCCCGCCGTCCCCTTTCCGGCCAGGCCGGAGCTCCTGTGCGGCTTAATAAGGAGTGACGGTCCGGTCTGCGAAGCCTGCGGCATCGGGAAGATCGCGTCTGTCCCTCCGTATTTTTCCTTGAGCGCCTCGAGTTCCCCGAAATCCAGGGCCCTCATCGGGCAGGCCGCGACGCAGGACGGCCTTTCTCCTTTTTCGACGAGGTCGAAGCAGAAATCGCACTTGCCCATGACCCCCCTTTCGCCGTCGTAGCGGGGGGCGCCGTAGGGGCACGACCATTCGCAATAGCGGCAGCCGATACAGGCGCGGCTGTTCAGGACAACGACGCCGTCCGGGCCCTTCACGATGGCCTTGGTCGGACAAGCCTGCCGGCAGGCGGGGTCCTCGCAGTGGTTACAGGCCAGCGAGATGTTGTAAGCGTAAACGCTCGGTATCCAGACCTCGCCGTCCCTGCGCCATCCGCCTCCGGTGATCTCATAGACCTTCCGCCATAGGATGCCCGGGCCCAGGTCGTTCTTGTCCTTGCAGGCCATCTGGCAGGCCTTGCACCCCGAGCAGGAGCTCGAATCGAAAAAGAAGGCGAACCGGCGGACCGCATTCATCGTCCTTTGGCCTTTTCCACCTGGACCATGATGGTGTGCTGGGCGTTGCCGAAGGCGAACGGCGTCCAGCGTTCGGAGGTCAGGACGTTGATGGAGCCGCGCCGGTCGGTCCCCTTTTCATCAGGGGTCCACCAGGCGCCTTGGGGGAGCGTGACGACACCCGGCATGATCCGCGTGGTCAGCCGGCAAGGAACGACCGTGGCCCCCCGCTCATTGAAGACCCTGACCGCTTCCCCGTCCTTGATGCCGCGCGGGCCGGCGTCCAGAGGATTGATGAAAAGCCGCTGGGGGAAGGCCTCGTTAAGCCAGTCCACGTTGTCGAGGGTGGAGTGGACGCGGGCCAGGCCATGATGGCCGACAGCCTGGAGGGGATACTTCGCCGCCTCCGGTCCGAACGGACTCTCCCACTCCTGGATATACTTCGGCACGGCCGGGATGGAGGCCGGCTTTTTCAGGTCGAAGAGCTTTTGGGAGAAAATTTCGATCCTACCCGAAGGCGTCGGCAAAGGATGACCCACGGGGTCCCTCCGGAAATCCTCGAAGGCCACGGCCGGCTTCGTCACCGGGACGGAATAGACGCCGGCATTGGACCGCTCGAACTCGTCGAGCGACGGCAGCCCCGGGAACCGTGTCTTCCTATAACGGTCGAGGGCCCATTCCACCCAGCCGCGCTCGTCGCGGCCTTTTGTATAGGCCTCGCCGATCCCCAGTTTCCGGGCGATCTCCGCGCAGATGGCGTAATCGCTCTTCGTCTCAAACGGCGGCTCGACGATCTTCGGCATGAGGAGGACCTCGTCGCCGTATTTCCAGCCGTCCTCGACCCCCCAGGTCTCGAACTGCGTGCAGGCGGGAAGGAGGATGTCCGCGAAGCGGCCGGTCGAGGTCAGGAAGTTATCCTGGACGACGAGAAACTCGAGGCGTTCCTCATCCCGGAGGATGCCGGCCGTCCGGTTGATGTTGGCATGCTGGTTGACGAGACAATTGGAGGCGACGGCGTAGATGAGCTTGATGTTGTTGTCGAGCCGGTCGACCCCGACGACGCCGTCCTCGGGCCCCATCCCCTTCCCGCGCAGAACAGCTTCCGACCAGAGAAAGCTCGGGATCGAGGCCTTGACGGGATTGTGCCCGGTGGGAAAAACGATCCATAAAGGCCCGCCGTCAGGGGCTTGGAGGGCCATCCCGCCCGCCCAGCCTCCCGGTATCCCGACATTCCCGGTGATCGCGGCCAGGACGCAGCCGGCCCGGACGACCTGCTCGCCGTAGGCCCGGCGCTGCATGCCGTAGCCCTGGTAGAGGACCGCAGGTTTCGTCGTGGCGTATTCGCGGGCGATACGGGCGATGGTCGCGCGGGGGACGCCCGTGATCCGTTCGGCCCATTCCGGCGTTTTGGGCGTGCCGTCCTGCGTCCCTAAAATGTAGTCCCGGTAGCTCTCCTCGCCTTCGCAGCCGGGGGGCATCTGCGTTTCGTCGAAGCCGACGCAGTGGGTCCGGATGAACTCCCGGTCGCAGAGGTCCTCCGTGATCATGACATGAACCATAGCCGACATCATGGCCGTGTCGGTGCCGGGACGGATGGGGACCCACTCGTCGGCCAGGGAAACCGCGCTCGGCGACATCCTCGGGTCGACGCAGACCGTGCGGGCGCCGCGCTCCCGGGCCATCCGGATGAAATATTCGCTGTTCGTCCCGTCGCGGGCCTCGGCCGGGTTCCAGCTCCACATCAGGATGTATTTCGAGTTGAGCCAGTCCTGGCGCTGGTTCCCGGTGACGGACGTCCCATAGACGGTCGGTGTCGCGGCTGCGATCGCAGCCCACGAGTAGCTGTTGTAGAAGCCGAGGGAGCCGCCGAAGAGGTTCATCAGCCGCTGGGCGGTCTGGCGGCCCGTGATCTGGCTGTAGCCACCCGTGCCGTAGGGAACGAACATCGCGGAGTTGCCGTATTTTCCCTTGACCCGGGACATTTCCCCGGCGACGCGGTCCACGGCCTCGTCCCAGGAAATGCGCGCGAACTTCCCCTCTCCCCTCTTCCCCACGCGCTTCATCGGAACCTTGAGCCTGTCGGGATGATACTGGCGATGGCGATAGCCCCGGCCGCGGATGCAGGCCCTGAGCTGAGGGTCCTCGAGAGTATCGCCGGGCCTGTCGTCCCCCTCGATGCGGGTGATGACACCGTCTTTCACAAAGACACGGAGAAGACAACGCCCGCCGCAATTGTGGGAGGGGCAGCCGGTCCGGACCATCCGCTCACCGGCATCCTTCTCGATCTTCTTCCTCATCGTCCTCTCGAGCCCTCATTGTATCAGGAGAGCCTGAAGCGTCGGAAGCTTGACCGGAAACGATTACGGCAGGGCTTTCTGGAGAGCTTCAAGTTCCGGCTCGCCGGGGCCGAGCGGCAACGTGACCCTGCCGCGCTGCACCACCGAGCGGCAGGCGGCCATCATCACCTGGAAACCCTTGAAGGCCGTCTCTCCGTTGCAGGGGTGAACCTTGTTAGGGTCATCCAGCCAGTCGGCAATGTCCTGGATGTAGGGCGGCATGTCGTGTTCGTAATCCATGTAGCCGGGGCCCGACATCACGCCGTTCTTGGTGACTGCGCGCCAGCCGCCGCCTTTGCCCTCTTTGCCCGTAAGCACTTCGGCAAAGCCATCGGTGCCCTGGGCGCCGATGCGGCACTTGTGCCACATCGAGTCAACTTCCGGCACATCGGGCGCTCCCGCCCCGCATTCGATGATCCCGCGCACGCCGTTGGAATACTGCACCAACGCACAGATATAGTCGGGAGAAGAATGCACGTCGGCGAACTTTTCTTTGCCGCTCGCCTGTCCGGCCACCCATTCGGGTTCAGCATTGCCGTTGTACCAGCTGGCGTACTCGATCATGTGTGTCATCATGTGCATCATCCAACCTATCGCATGTCCATAGACGGTGTGCACACGTCCAATAGCGCCGCTGGTGATGATGTCTTTCACTTTCTTATAGTGTTCGCCATAACGGTGCTGATGGCTGACCACGGTCTTGACGCCCGCCCCGCGCAGCAGCTTGTACATCTCCAGCCCTTCGTTCATGGACATGGCGATGGGCTTTTCGTAAGCGATGAGCTTGACGCCGGCTCCCACGCCGGCCTGGATGAGCGGCAAGCGGATTTGAGGCAGCGTGCAAAAGACAAAGACATCGGGCCCGGTGTCAACCAGCATTCGGGCCGCGTCGGAGTTGCCATACCCCACTCCGAATTTCTGCTTAGCGGCATCCAGGCGGCCCCGGTCAATGTCGCACAATCCCACGATTTTGAAGCGCGGATTCTTGGAAATCGCGTCGGCATGGTGCACGCCGCGCTTTCCCAACCCGGCGACGGCCACCGTATAGGTTTTTTGCGCAGGGCTCATGGTTTCTTCTTTACTTGTCGTTCCGGCGGTTCGGCCAGTCACGGACAACCCGGATGGTGTGCTGGATTTCCTCTTCTGTCAGCTCCGAGAACATGGGGAGCGAGATGCAGGAGGACGCGTTCTTTTCCGCATGGGTCAGCGGGCTAACCACGCGCGCATCCTTGCCCCAAGGAAAACCCTCCTGCTTGTGAATCGCAATGGAGTAGTGGGTCTTGGCATCAATGCCGTTCTTGACCAGGTAGTCCAGCATTTTGTCACGATCGGCCGGATCCTTCGTTTCGATCACGTACAGGTGGAACACGTGGCGATAACCCGGGCGGACATACGGCAGGTCGAGAAAGTCGCAGCCCTTCAAGCCTTCGGTGTATCTGCCGGCGATCTCTATCCGGCGGCCGCTCCACTCCTTGATGTGCTTGAGCTTGGCGCTCAGAATAGCGGCGTGCAAATCGTCCAGGCGGCTGTTGTAACCCATGCTGTGCACGTCTCTCTTATTGGAACCATGGTTGCGCAGCTTGCGGACCTTGTCGTTGATGTACTGATGGTTGGTCCATATCGCGCCACCGTCGCCGAAGGTGCCCAGGTTCTTTTGGATGATGAAGCTCGTGCAAACCGCATCCGAAAGCTCGCCGACCTTGAAATTGTCGCCGTGCGCGTCGATGGCCTGAGCATTGTCTTCGACCACGAACAGGCCATAGTCGTCGGCAATCTTGCGAATTTCGCGCATCGGGGCGCACTGACCGTAAAGGTGGACCGGTACGATCGCCTTGGTGCGCTTGGTGATCGCTTTCTTGACCGCTTCCGGATCAATGCACCTGGTCTTTTGATCGCAGTCGACCAGGACGGACGTGCAGCCGGCGATCCACATCGCTTCGGCGGTCGCAAAGAAGGTATTGGCATTGGTGATCAGCTCGTCACCGGAACCCAGCCCCAGCGCCATGAACGTAAGCCAGAGAGCATCGGTGCCATTGCCAACGCCGATCGCATACTTGACACCTGCATAGGCCGCGAGTTCTTCCTCAAACCTTTTCAGCCGGGGGCCTTGCACATATTGGCCGCTCAGGATGACCTCCTGCATGTTGGCATCGATCTCGCTCTTGATGCTCTGGTACTGCCTGACGTGACCGTAAAATGGGACTTTCATTCTGTCTCCTCCGAACAAGATTGAAATTAAGAAAATCCGACGCTATGAAATGACTTTATCACAGGTCAGGGAAGACGGCAACTCCAGGGATCTATTCCCTTAACCGGCCGAATGTTCTATACTTGCGGCTGATGGAAACGCCACAAAAACCGGAGGAACGATGAACGCAAGCGCCAAGAGAAGCATCTTCATGGTCGGCCTGATCTTCCTGATCTTCTTCGTCATCTCGCTGGTGACCAATGTCATTAGCGCCATCAATCCCGACGTCGGCCAGAGCTTTGGCCTCAGCTTGACATTGGTCGGCCTCCTGGCTTTTTCCTTCTTCATCGCCTACGGCGTCATGTCCATACCGGCCGGCATGCTCCTCGAGAGATTCCGGGAGAAGCCGGTCATGATCGCCGCTTTCTCG
>JALHVH010000353.1 GCA_022867105.1 Candidatus Aminicenantota bacterium | reverse complement strand
CATCCTCGTCCTGACCCTGGTCCCCGGGCTCGTTCTCTTCGTCATGAAGCTTGTCTTCTCCGGGAATTTCAAGTTATTGACGGGCTACCCTTGGCTCCTTCCATCCATCATAGGCTATTCGGCCCTGCTCACGATCTTCTTTGCCTTCTACACGCTCCTCCTGTCCGTGCTCAGCAAGAACAGGCGCTACGTGACCATCCTCATTTTCGCGATCTACATCTTTTCGGACGTCATCTACGGTATCACCTTAGGCATTTTCCGTTCCCCTTACGTCGCGCTCTTCAGTTTGAAGGCGAACTTCCAGCAGGCGGGCGCCGTGATCTTCGGCCAGCGGCTGCCCTACGCCTATCCGGGCTACCTGTCCTTCCTCGTTCTGTCTGGGATTTGCGCCGTTTCGGCGGCCGTCCTGCACAGACGGATCCGCGGGGTCGAGGTGATCAAGTGACGGTCACTATCGAGACCCGGACGCTCTCCAAGTGGTACGGGAACGTCCTCGGTCTGAGCGACGTTTCGCTCGGGATCAAGCCGGGGATCACCGGTCTTTTGGGTCCCAACGGGGCGGGGAAGTCAACCTTCATGAAGCTCCTGACAGGCCAGCTCAAGCCCAATATCGGGAGCGTTTTCATCTTCGGCCGGAAGATCTGGAACGACTTCGGCACGTTCGCAAAGATCGGGTTCTGCCCCGAATCGGACGCTTTCTATGAAGAGATCTCCGGCTGGGAGTTTCTCACGGGGCTCCTCTCATTTCACGGGTTCTCCAAGGCCGAGGTCCGGGCGAGAGCCGCGAAGGCCCTGGACATCGTGGGTCTTACGGGGGACAAGGACCGGAAGATTCGCGGCTATAGCCGCGGCATGCGCCAGCGCGTCAAGTTCGCCCAAGCCATCGCCCATGACCCGGAGATCATCATCCTCGACGAGCCGCTCAGCGGGCTCGACCCGCTCGGCAAGCGCAAGCTCATCCATCTCATCAAGGACTACAGGGACCAGGGCCGGACCATCCTCGTCTCGAGCCACGTCCTCCCCGAGATCGAGGCCATGACCTCCCGCATCATCCTCATCCACCAGGGGAAGATCCTGGCCCAGGGCGACATCCACTACATTCGCGACCTGATCGAAGCCCACCCGCATATCATTTCGATCAAATGCGGCGACCCACGCGGCCTGGCCGCGAAGTTCGTGAACGAGCCTTATGTCCTGAAGATCCATTTCGGGCCTGACGGCGACAGCCTGGTCGTCGAGACGCAGATGAGGGACGCCTTCTTCGGGCGCCTGAACCAGGTCGTCCTGGAGAGCGCCATCCGGGTCGAGGAGATCACGTCGCCGGACGACAACCTCCAGGCGGTCTTCGATTATCTGGTGGGGAAATGACATGCTGAGAACCATCCGGGAGGTCTTTGCGTTCTTCTTCTTTCTGGGAAGGCGGTCCCGGAAGATGAAGGTGTTTTTTCTATTGAGCCTGCTGCCCGTCGCTCTGGCCGTCCTCGTCAGGATCGCCTTCGCCGGACGCTCGAGCGATGTGATGCCCGTTTTTCAGGAAATCCTGATGGTCTATTTCCTCCAATTCCTGATCATCATCCTGACGCTGTTCTACGGAACCTCGGTCTGCTCGGAGGAGATCGAGGGAAAGACTCTCCCGTACCTGACGACCCGGCCGCTCACAAAGGGCGGTATCATCATCGGGAAGTTCGCCGCCTACACGGCGCTTTCGGCCTCGATGGTCTTGGTCAGCCTAGCCGCGTCCTATCTTATCATGAGCTTCGAAAAGCTGGGCGAGGCGGCCACATACGGGGCGCTCTTGCGTTATGCGGGGGTTCTCCTGCTCGGGTTGATGGCCTATATGGCCCTGTTCACGTTCCTGGGGACCTTCCTGAGAAAATCGATTCTGGTCGGGCTGGCTTTCGGTTTCGGCTGGGAAACCGCCATCCAGTATTTCCCCGGCTCGACGCAGCGCTTCTCCGTCGTCCACTACCTGAAGTCGCTGCTGCCCTACTATTCCGCGGGAAAGTTCTCCATCCTGATGTTCCGCCTGGAGCCGACATCCCCGGCTGGGGCGGTCCTCGTCCTTCTCCTGATCACGGCCGGATTCCTGGGGCTGGCCTGCCTGTTCTTCAGCTTGAAGGAATATATGTTCGAGGACTAGTCCTTAATGTCTTCCGTCTTCTCTTCGGACTCTTCGTTCTCCTTTTCTTCGGCCGGCTCTTCCTTGGGTTCTTCCTTGGGCTTGATCATGCCCTCGACCTTTTGAGCCGCGGACTTGGTGAGCCTCTGGAGGATGTCCTCGGAAAGACCGGCGTTGATCTTGACGAAGTCGGGGCCCGAGGAGATCTCGATCTGGTTCAGGAGCTCGCCCACGTCGGGGTTTTTGGCGGCGGCGCCGGCCCCGAGGGCCTTGAAGCCGGTCAGCATGTCGGCCAACTGCTTATTCTTGGCCGCTTCGCCGCCCGATGTCTTGATCTCTAAAAAGAAGCTTTTATCCCTGTAATCGAAGGACATGATGATAGCCCTGATGCCTTCCAGGCTGCTCATCATCGGGTTTTGCTCGCTGAGCTTCTTCATGGCGTCGGGCGGAATGACGAAGGCGCTCCAGACCAGGGCATTCTTGTTGGCGGTCTTGATGACAGAGGTCAAGGCCTCGTTCTTCAGAACGTTCTCGGCTTTCTTCTGGTAAACGTCGATGACCTTCTTGACCATGGCGTCGGTTCCGAGCACGGCGGTGGATCCATCGAGAAAGGCGCCGCCGGCAGGCTTGTCTGACTCAGCCTTGATCCCGGAGTAGAGCGTGACGCCGTTATAGACCTCTTCCTTGATATCCGCGCTTTCTTTCTTCATCTTGGCCAGGAGGAGGTCCTTGTTGTACTTCAAGCTGATGACGGCCGCGGCCTCCTGCTTGGTGCCTTCGGTCTGTCCGGCCATGGCGACTGCCAGGAAATAGATGTCCTTCTGAGGGTCGAGGCCCGTCTCCTTGATGAAGTCCTGATATTTCTGGTAGTTCTTGTCTTCTTTGATCGCCTTGTCCGCGAGCGCGGTCGTGATGCCCCTGTGGACGTCGACCATGACGATTCCCTGGGCGTCCTTGGGCAGAAGTTTGAGCATGTCCTCGGCCCCAGCCGCGGGGGCCCCGGCCTTCTTGCCGCAGGCCGCGAAAGAGAACAGGGCCAGAAAAACGACGATCCCGAGCGCAGTGAGTTTTTTCATAGAAAAGTCCTCCTTTTCATACTCCGAAATACGAAATATTCCTTTCAAAGTTCCGCTCAGAGCAACTATATCAAAAAATCAAGAAAAATAGTAGGGGTGACCCCTCGTTTGTTGCCGGCGGGCGGGAAATGGTGTAAATTCGCCCTGTGAACGATCGCCAAGGAGATCCAAAGTTGACAAGAAAAACCCTCATAACCCTTTTCGCCATCGCTTCGATATTATCGTTTGAGGCGGGATTCGCGGCGGCTGAGGCGCCGGCGGTTCTGGGCCTCAAAGACCAGGCCAGAGTTGTCGACAGCTGGCTCAAGGTCCGCCTCGATACGGTCCTGCCGGAGCTCATGCGAAGGGAGAAGTTCGACATGTGGCTCGTCGTCTGCGAGGAATACAACGAGGACCCGGTCTACCTGACCCTCGTTCCTTTCGAGGACCTCT
>JALHVH010000352.1 GCA_022867105.1 Candidatus Aminicenantota bacterium | reverse complement strand
TCCGCCGGCAGAGGAAGGTGGCCGAGCGGCTGATGCCCGACGAGCCCCTGGTCACGGGACAGCGGGTCATCGACACGCTTTTTCCATTGGCCAAGGGCGGGACGGCCTGCATTCCCGGTCCCTTCGGCAGCGGCAAGACCGTCGTCCAGCACCAGCTGGCCAAGTGGTCGGACGCCCAGATCATCGTCTTCGTGGCCTGCGGCGAGCGCGGCAACGAGGTCGCCGACCTTCTCCTGAGCTTTCCCGAGCTCAAGGACCCGCGGACGGGACGGCCGCTCCTCGAACGGACCGTCATCATCGCCAACACCTCCAACATGCCCGTGGCCGCGCGCGAGGCCTCGATCTATACCGGCATGACCATCGCCGAGTACTTCCGTGACATGGGCTATTCCGTGGCCCTCATGGCCGATTCTTCCAGCCGCTGGGCCGAGGCCCTGCGCGAGATCTCCGGCCGCATGGAAGAGATGCCCGGCGAAGAGGGCTACCCGGCCTACCTCGCCAGCCGCATCGCCGAATTCTACGAGCGGGCCGGCAAGGTCGTTTGCCTCGGCAGGGACAAGAGGCCGGGCGCGTTGAGCGTCATCGGGGCCGTCAGCCCGCCGGGCGGCGACCTTTCGGACCCCGTCGTCCAGGCGACGCTCAAGGTGGTCAAGGTCTTCTGGGCCCTGGACGACAGGCTGGCCAATTCCCGCCACTTCCCGGCCATCAACTGGCTCCTCAGCTATTCGCTCTACAGGGAAAATGTCAAGTCGTACCTGGGCAGCCGTGTCGCCGAGGACTTCGTCGACCTGAGTCAGGAGGCCATGCACCTCCTCGAGATCGAGTCGGAGCTCCTGGAGATCTCGCGCCTCGTCGGCGTGGAGTCGCTCTCCGCTAAGGAGCGGCTCATCCTCGAATCGGCCCGCTCCATCCGGGAGGACTTCCTCCACCAGAACGCCTTCCATCCGCAGGACACCTACACTTCGCTCAGGAAACAGCACCTGATGCTCCGGACCATCCTCCAGTTCCACCGGTCGGCGCTCAAAGCCATCGAAGAGGGCGCCGAGCTGGAGAACGTCCTAGCCCGCGACGTTCGGGGAGACATCGCCAAGATGAAGTTCCTTCCCGAAGAGAATTGAGAGGTCCCATGCGCAAGGAATATTTAACCGTATCCAACATCGTCGGCCCGCTTGTCATCGTCGAGAAGATCTCGGACGTCAAGTTCGGTGAACTCGTCGAGATCGAGACCGCCGGCGGCCGTCTGCGCCGCGGCCAGGTCCTCGATATCTCGACCGAGCAGGCCGTGGTCCAGGTCTTCGAGGGCACCGTCGGACTGGACATCGAGGGATCGCGCGTCCGGTTCCTGGGGCGATCCCAGCAATTGGGCGTTTCCGAAGATATCATCGGCCGCATCTTCGACGGCTCGGGGAAGCCCAAGGACAAGGGCCCGCAGACGATCGCCCGGAAGATGGTGGACATCAACGGACGTCCGATCAACCCGGACGCCAGGGACTATCCCTCCGAGTTCATCGAGACGGGGATCTCGTCGATCGACGGGATGAACCCGCTTGTCCGCGGCCAGAAGCTGCCGCTCTTCTCCGGGAGCGGCCTGCCGCATCCGAGGATCGCGGCCCAGATCGCCCGCCAGGCCAAAGTCCTGGGAAAGCAGGAGAAGTTCGCCGTGGTGTTCGGCGCGATGGGCATCACGTTCGAGGAAGCGGCCTTCTTCATCGAGGATTTCCGGACGACCGGGGCCCTGGAGAGGGCCGTCCTGTTTCTGAACCTGGCCAACGAACCGCCCATCGAACGCATCTCGACGCCGCGTCTGGCCCTGACCTGCGCCGAATACCTCGCTTTCGACCTGGACATGCACGTCCTGGTCATCCTCGTCGATATGACGTTCTACGCCGAGGCCCTGCGCGAGATCTCGGCCGCCCGCAAGGAGATCCCGGGCCGGCGCGGTTATCCCGGCTATCTCTACACGGACCTGGCGTCCTTGTACGAACGGGCCGGCCGCATCAAGGGGAGGAAGGGTTCGATCACCATGATCCCCATCCTGACGATGCCGGAGGACGACAAGACCCATCCCATCGCCGACCTGACCGGCTACATCACGGAAGGCCAGATCATCCTGAGCCGCGAGATCCACAGGAAGGGGATCTATCCGCCTATCGACGTCCTGCCGAGCCTGTCGCGGCTCAAGGACAAGGGCATCGGCGCCGGCAAGACGCGGGAGGACCACGCCGACGTCCTCAACCAGCTCTTCGCCTGCTACGCCCGCGGCAAGGAGGCCCGGGAGCTGGCCTTGATCCTGGGAGAGGCCGCGCTCACGGACCTCGACAAGCTCTACCTCAAGTTCGCCGAGCGGTTCGAGGACGAGTTCGTGCGGCAGGGCGAGTTCACGGCCCGGACGATCATCGAGACGATCGACCTGGGCTGGAAGCTCCTGCGGACGATCCCGAAGGCCGAGCTGAAGCGCGTCCGGCCGGAATACCTGGAAAAATATTATTGAGATGAAGCTCAACGTCAATCCCAACCGGATGGAGCTGCTGCGGCTGCGGCGGCGGCTCGCGCTGGCCGAGAGGGGCCACAAGCTCCTCAAGGACAAGCTCGAGGAGATCATGCGCCGGTTCCTGGAAACGATCCGCCGGCTGTCGGCCCTCCAGGAAGAGGTCAGCGCGGGACTCGACAGGATCTTCCTCGCCTTTGCCCTCGCCGGCGGCCGCAGCTCGCGGGAAGAACTCGAGAGGCTCATTCCCGAAGGCGAGCTCCGGCTGGCCGTCGAAAAAAAGAGGGTCCTCAGCCTGATCCTTCCGGAGTTCAGGACCGCGGCGCTCCGACTTTCGTCCTACGACCTCCTGAACACGGAGGCCGAGCTGGACATCGGCTTGAAGAGGGCCGAGAAGCTCCTGCCGGTGCTCATGGAAATGGCCAGGCTGTGGAAATCCGTGGAGCTCCTGTCCCGCGAGATCGAGGTCACGCGCCGGCGGGTCAACGCGCTGGAGCACATCCTCATCCCCGGCATCCGGGAAGCCATCCGCTCCATCGGGTCGCGGCTGGAGGAGATGGAGAGGTCAACGCAGGTCCAGCTCATGCGCGTGAAAGAGATCATCCGACACCACTGATGGTGGCCCAAACGCGGTCCTCTACAGAAAAAAGTGGTCATAGTGCAAAAAAACATTGACATTTGAAAAAATAGGTATATATATAAAAATGAGTGAGAGAGAGAAAAAATTGAAAACAAGGGAAGAGGAATAGAAATGATCACACCCATGGGTACTTTCGTGAACCTCAGTTGTCCTAGAGAGTAACGCGATGAAAATAGCGTTGCTCTACAGCTCAAAAGCCGGAATGGAAGCCACGCTCGATCGAGGACGCAGCAACGAAAAGAGGGAAGAGGAGGACGAACCTCCACTCGATATGCTTGCTGAGTGCGACTCCGACGAGACGATCGCCGCCATTCAGCAGACCCTCCAGGAAAGATATCAGGTCTTCCTGATCGAATCCGACGACAAAGCCTACACCCGCCTCAAACGCCTGCGGCCGCACCTCGTCTTCAACGTCGCAGAAAGGGTCTTCGGGCCGAACCGGGAGTCCCACATCCCCACGGTCTGCGAGATCCTGGGCATCCCGTATACGGGCTCCGATCCGATGACCCTCGGGATCTGCCTCGACAAGTCGCGGGCCAAAGAGATCCTGTCCTTCCACAGGATCCCCAATCCGCCGTTCTGGATCGTCGAATCGGCCGCCGAAATTCCCAGCACCATCAAGCTTCCGGCCATCATCAAGCCGCTCTACGAGGGATCGAGCAAGGGGATCAAGAACAACTCGGTCGTCCGGACGCCGCGCGACCTTTTTAAACGCGTCGACGAAGTGACCTCCCTCTACAAGGAGCCGGTCATCGTGGAGCGCTTCATCGGCGGCCGCGAGTTCACCGTGGGCGTCCTCGGCAGTGCCCCCGACCTCGAGATTCTGCCGATCGTCGAGATCGACCACTCCCAGCTCCCGCCGGGGGCGACGCCCATCTACTCTTACGAAGCCAAGTGGATCTGGGACAGGCCGGAGAACCCGCTCAAGATCTTCCACTGCCCCGCGGACATCCCCATCGACCTCAGGCTTCGCATCGAGCACCTGGTGACGCGGACGTGCTCCGTCCTGCGCATCAAGGACTGGTGCCGCATCGACGTCCGCCTCGACGAGGCGGGGACGCCCAACATCCTCGAGGTCAACCCCCTGCCGGGAGTCCTGCCGAACGCCGAGGACAATTCCTGCCTGCCCAAGGCCGCCCGCAGCGCCGGGTATACGTATTCCGGCCTCATCCATCGCGTCGTGGACGAAGCCTGCAAGCGCTATGGGCTGAAACGGGCGCCCGCCCGGCCGGCCGTCGGAGAGGCTTATCACCAGGTCGAATTGAAGCAATGACGGATCCCCTGCCTAACGTCGGCATCGCCTTCAACGCCTACGAACCGGTCACCGGACGCTCGGAAGAACAGCTCTCGGAGGAGTCCGTCGCCGAGGTCGCCAAGGATGTCGGCGAGGCCGTCAAGAAACTCGGCTACCCCGTGACCATCATCCCCCTGCAGAAGAGCTTCCTCAATTTCCTCCGCCGGGTCAAGGATCTGAACCTCGACGTCCTTGTCAACCTGTGCGAGGGATTCTTCGGCCGGCCGCAGTGGGAGGCCAACGTGGCCGCCACCCTCGAGCTGATGCACCTGACCTTCACCGGGAACAAGTCCCGCACACTCGCCGTCTGCCAGGACAAGCACATGGCCAAGGCCATTCTCAGCTCCTACAACCTGCCGACCTCGCCCAGCCAGCTGCTGTCCTCGAAGGACCAGCCCCTCGAGGTCCGCTTCCCCGTCATCATCAAGCCCAACGCCGAGGACGCGAGCCTGGGGATCGGGCCTAATTCGGTCGTCTCGGACCCGGAGCGCCTGGCGGTCCAGGTCAAGCGGGTCCTGGACCTGTACAAGCAGCCGGCCCTCGTCGAGGAATATATCGAAGGGCGGGAGTTCAACGTCGCCGTCATGGAGAACAAAACGGTCCAAGCTCTGCCCGTGTCCGAGATCGATTTCTCGCAGGTGCCGGAGTCCATGCCCCATATCTGCAGCTACGAGGCCAAGTGGCTGAAGGACCACGTCATGTATCAGACGACGCCGCCGGTCTGCCCGGCCCCGATCGACAACGCGTTGAAAGGGAAGCTTCAACAGATGGCGGTGGACGCGTTCCGGGCGCTGGGCTGCCGGGATTACGCCCGGGTGGACTTCCGCATGGACGGGGCGGGGAACATTTTTATCCTGGAGATCAACCCCAATCCCGACATCAGCCTGGACGCCGGCTACGCCCGGGCCTTGAACGCCGCCGGCATCGAATATTCGCGGTTTTGGAAATATATGCTCGACAACGCCCTGCGAAGGAAAAAACCCCATGGTTCGCCCGATGGCGCCGTCCGATAAACCGGCCGTCATGGGCCTCATCAAGGCCACGGGCATGTTCACTCCCGCCGAGATCGAAGTAGCGGAGGAGCTCATCGACGTCTACCTCCTGAAGCCCGGCCAAAAGGACTACAGCGTCGTCGTCGTGGAAACGCCTGACGGCGGCGTGGGCGGCTACATGACGTGGGGCCCGACGCCGCTTGCCGAGGGTGCCTACGATCTCTATTGGATGGCCGTCTCGCCGAAGGAGCAGGGACGGGGCCTGGGCAAAGAGCTCGTCCGCTGGCTGGAGCGGACCGTGGCCGATCTCGACGGACGGCTGATCATCATCGAAACGGCCGGCCAGCCCAAGTACCACCCTACGCGGCAGTTCTATTTAGGATTGGGGTACAAGGAAGTCGCGCGGGTCCCGGATTTCTACAAGCCCGGGGACGACCGCATCATTTGCACGAAATCAATGAAGTAAGGGTCAAACCTACTCTTTTGACAAAAACCGGATCACTGAAATAAACATTGACTTCTGTCATTTTGTCAAAAGAGTAGGTTTGACCCCGATTTTCAATCTAAAAAAGATTCCTCTTCACTTCTTCGATTGCCCGGCTAAGATCCGGGTCCAGCAAAAAACTCTCTTCCATCCGATGACATATCTTGGCGATTCCCGATTGGCTTAAGCCGAAAAAAATTCCGATTTCACTCAACTTGTAATCTGTTTTCCTATGGGCAAGATAAATCGCAGCGTTTCTTGATAATTTATCGGCGCTTCCAAGGGCCTCTACGATTTCAGCTTGAATTCTTTCCAGGGGCGGCTTCTTTCTGTATTGCCTTAGCAAAGGGAACTCTCGGTTGGGAGCTTTTTTCTGGATGTATGTTTCCTTGATGCGCTCGAGGAATCCCTTGCTTCCCAGGATGGAGTGACTTCCCCCATTTTTGTTCTTGAAAGGGTTTGGAATGTTTGAAATGAGAGCAGAAGAGATGAATCCTGCGTATTGGAGCCGCGCATCATCAGTATCGTCTCCGAATAAGCCCAGGACAAAACTCGTATCAAGCCAGCGGGGAGGTTCCCTTTTACCGAGATACTCGCGAAGGCTCGACCAAGGATGGTCCTCCGGACGCTTGACGATGCCGGCGCGTAAGGGATTTAAGTGGATGTAACGGGAGAGTTCCTGAGCGTAGGTTTCTGCTTCGAGCAAAATCGCCTTGAAGCGGCCCTGGAAGAGGTGCCCGACCCTTTTATTTCTCTTGTTCAAATAGACCGTGAAAGATGTGTTTATAATATGCATGATTTTCGAGAGGTTTGCTTGCCGGGTTTCGAGCATGAGGTGATAATGGTTCTCCATCAGGCAGTATGAGTGCACCAGGGCGTCAAGTTTTTCGTGCGCCTCATCAAGGCAGTCCAGAAACCTGGCTTTGTCCCATGGGGAAAAAAACACCGGCTGTTTCTGGTTCCCCCTGGAAGTGACATGATAGAATGCGCCGGGATATTGGATTCTCAACTGTCTGGCCATGATTATCCCCGAATGGTTACTTCATTAACAAAGACGAAGTGAGAGGTCCCGGATTCTCAAGTAAGGGTCAAACCTACTCTTTTGACAAAAACCGGATAACTGAAATAAACATTGACTTCTGTCATTTTGTCAAAAGAGTAGGTTTGACCCTTACTTTGTCAGGGCGGAGAGGTAGGCGCTGAGGCCGGTCTTTTGCAGGATCTCCAAGGCCTCGTCCGAGGTCAGCCCGCGCTTCTGTTTCAGGGATTCCAGGATCCGGATGATCGACAGGCCGACCTCCGCGGTCTGGCCGGCCATTTCCCGCCTGGCCTTGAGATAGGCGATGGAGTCGAAGAGAACGGCGTTGGCCTCGCCGTAGGAAATGGGCTTGCGGCGGCCCAGGGTCCGGACCCACTGCGGCCGGCTCATCGTGTCGTTGACGTGGGACTGGATGAGGAACGTGGCCCGGCCGATGAGCTTGAGGTTGCTCGGGCTGACGTTGGTCATCGTGTTGCCGATGACCTTGCCCAGCTTGGCCATGATCGCGGTCGAGTGGGCGTTGAGGAGCATCTTGGCCGCGACCTGCGGCTTCAGGCCGAAGGGATCGTTCACGGCGTCGACCCTGACGGGGACGACGTGAAGGGCGGCGGCGTTCCCGGCCATGTTCCCCCGCAAGTTCTTCTCGATCCTCGCGACGTCCGCATCCGGCAGGCCCGTGACGAGGACGAGCGCGACCCGCGCCCCGCTCTTCGCGAAGAGGTCGATGAACCTCCGGAAGTAGGAATCGCCTCGCTCGAGCTCTCCCTCCTCCGGGCTGAGGCAGACGGCGACGCCCAGGTCGCCCTTCCCCGGGCCCCGGTTCTTCAGGTTGAAGCTCGAAAAGGAGAAATCATAGAGGCCCGCCTGGTCGTTCCCGGCCCGCTTCAAACTCTCCAGGGCGGCCGTCCTGAGATACGGGTCCTCGATCTCCTCCTCGAACGGCTTCCTGTAGAGCTCCGGGTCGAGGCCGCGGAACGGCCGGAGCAGGAAGGCGTTCCAGGCGTCGTCAAGCGTCGGCGCCCCCGTCCAAACCTGGATCCAGCATCGCCTCCGCGGCTCCTTGATCGTATCCAGGGGAAAGAGCCGGAACGTCGGGCTCCGTTCGGTGCTGTCGATGAAGACCGTGATGAGGCCGGCGCCCGCGAAATAGGTCGAGAACCGTCTGTCCCGGTAGACCGCGGTCTCGATGTCCGTGAACGGGACGATGGCCGGGACGGCGGCCTTCACCGATTCCAGCACCCGGGCGAAACCGCGAAAGCTCTCGTCGAGGCGAACCTCGCCTTCGAACCCGATCCTACCCATCTCCTTGGGAGAAAGCGACCTGCCGAGAATCCTCCGCGCGGCGGCCTGGAGGATACTCCCCACGACATATGTTTCGATGGTCGTCGCCTGCATCCGGGTCGATCCGGTGATCGATTGGGGCCCCGTGGCCAGGTTGATCTTGGTGATCCCGGGCTCCTCGATCACCGTGCGGCTGCGGAGGAAGGGGAGGAGCTTGTCGTCGGGATTGTTGTAGATAAAATAAAGGTTATTCCGGCTCACGGCGGGGTCATAGCCGGGCTCGGCCTTCCATTGGTCCAGGGCGCCCATGACGGTCCCGATGACCGACGACGTCTCGCCGCCCTCCGTGACGCAGATGACGACGTCGCCCTTCCGGACGCCCCTGTCCCGGAGTTGGAGCCGGCCGATGAGCTGAAGGTCCTCGAAACCCTCGAGCGAAGAGATCAGGGCCCGGTCGGCCCCCGTCATCTCGCCGATGAGCCGCTCCTCGATGTCCCCGGGAACGGCGCCGCCGAGCTTCGCCCAGACCTTGTCCTGGCCCTTGACCTTTTTCCAGAAAGGCCTCCAGAACGAGCTTTCCATTTGCTTGGCCAGCCGGCCCGTCGCGCCGCAGCCGTAGATATAGATCTTATTTCCGGACAGGATGGCCTCTTCGACGGCTCCGGCGGCCCGCTCGACCTCTTTTGTTTCGGACGCCAGGGCGTCGAGGCGCGCGGCGATGTCCTCGTCAACGGAGAAAAGCATCCTCAGCCCGGCGGCCGTGTCCTTCGCGATCCGCTCGCTCAGGTTCCAGGTCTTGGGATGGCGTTGTTCCGTGAGGAGCGTGTGGAGCTGGAACGGCGTCTTGTTCTGGACGTAGTCGATGGATTCGGGAGGGGCCTCCAGGCCGAGGAGCTTGAGGAGTCCGACTTCGCCCTCCTTGGGCCGGGGGCCGGCGTTCTGGACCGCAAGGTGCGCCGTTCGGCTCGAAGCGCCCGACAAGGATAAGGCCAGGAGCGCGGCCAGAAGGACCCGAAAGGAGCTTTTACCGGCATTCATGTCACTTCCCGTATTGGTGCGTGTCGTCGATGATGTCCGACTCCTGCCAGTCCTTGATCCAGCCCTCCACCGTGAAGATCTTCATCGTGCCGTCCTTCGCGGAACAGACGACGCGGTCGAGGCCGGCGTTGATGATCATCTTCTTGCAGATGAAACAGGGAAAGGCGTCGACGGCGTTTCCCGGGCCCGGATCGCTGCCGAAGACATACATGTCCCCTCCGAGGAGGCTGACGCCGGCCCGGGCCGCGTTGATGATGGCATTCTGCTCGGCATGGACGCTCCGGCAGAGCTCGTAGCGTTGGCCGTGGGGGATGCCGAGCTTGTCCCGGAGGCAGAACCCGTGGGTGAGGCTGTCCCTGGTCTTGCGCGGCGCTCCGGCGTATCCCGTCGATATGATCTGTTCGTCGCGGACGATGAGGGCCCCGATGGACCGCCGGAAGCAGGTGCTCCGGCGGGCGACTTCCCGGGCGATCCCGAGATAGTAAGCGTCTTTGGACACGCGGGCGTTCGTCATAGCAGGTCCTCCACTTTCCGGCGCAGTTCCTCGATCGTTCCGTCGTTCATGATGGTCCGGTCGGCCATGGCCATGCAGAGAGCGAGCTGCTGGTCCGTCTCGTTCCCGGCCATTTCGAGCTCTTCCTTCCGCCGGAACTCGTCGAGGGTCGCGGCCGCCTCGTCGCGGCCCCGGGCCCGGGCCCTCGCGTAACGCACCTCGATCGGGGCGTCGACGGCCAGGAGCACGAACCCTTTCTGTTTCTTGAAGAATTCCACCTCCCGCGGATTGCGGATGCTGTCGATGACCGACGGCCCCCGGACCCTGTCCAGGACCCGGCGGGCCAGGACGTCGGGCCCGTGCGCCGCGCGGAGTTCGTTCCCGGTCCGGATGAGGTTGTCCCGGCCGGCATCCAGGCCCCGGGCGGCCAGTTCCTCGCGGAGGATATCGGACAGCGAAAGATAGGCGTAGCCGCGGCCCATGAGATAAGCGGCGACCTCTCCCTTGCCGGCGCCGTTTGTCCCGGTCAGCCCGACGAGGACGGGCCTGCCCGCGTCTGTCTTCATGTTAGCCCGCCGGGTTCGCTTTCGCCGTCTTCGTCCGCTTTTCCTTGTTCTTTCGCACGACGAGGGCGATCAAAATGCTGATGCCGTAGAGGGCCATCATCGGGACGGCCACGATGCTCTGGGTGATCATGTCGGGGGTGGGCGTGATGACGGCGGCGATGATGAAAATGACGAGCACGGCATACTTGAAGTTCTTGATCATCCAGCCGGCCGTGATGACGCCGATCTTGGCCAGGAAGTAGATGAGGGTCGGAAGCTCGAAGACCAGGCCGATCCCCAGCAGGACGCGCAGGGCGAACGTGAAATACTGGTCCACCGTGATGACGGGCTGGAACTCCGACCCCAGCTGGATGAAGAACCGGCAGGCCCAGGGGAAGACGAGGTAATAACCGAAAAGAATGCCCAGGAGGAAGAAGACCGTCGTGAAGAAAACGAAAGGAAAGACGTACTTCTTTTCTTTTTGGTACAGCCCGGGGGCGACGAAATACCAGAGCTGGAGGAGGACGTACGGCGAGATGAAGATGAG
>JALHVH010000351.1 GCA_022867105.1 Candidatus Aminicenantota bacterium | reverse complement strand
TCCTCTCGAAACGCTCGCGGGCGGTATCGAGCGACCGGCTTTCCACGATCCCGGACAGGTGCTCGATCTCCCGCGTTTCCACGAGCAGGGTGAGGTGGGTTCCGTTGATCTCTTCGTCCGGGACCATGATCACGAAGCGCTCGATGACGTTCATGAGCTCGCTGACGTTCCCGGGCCAGGAGTAGTTGAGGAACGCCTTCTCGGCTTCCGCGTCCATGGTCTTGAGTTTCTTGCCGTATTCGGCCGAAAAATGCTCGAGGAAGTAGGCGATGAGAAGGGGGATGTCCTCCACCCGGTCGCGGAGCGGCGGGATGTTGAGGGGGATGACGTTGAGCTTGAAGAAGAGGTCTTCCTGGAACCGGCCTTTGGCGATGAGGTCCTTCAGGTTCCTGCTCGAGGCCGCCAGGATGCGGGTGTCGATGGAGACGGGTTCCGAGGAGCCCACCGGCTCGTACTTCTCTTCCTCGATGACCCGGACCAGCTTGGCCTGAGTCTTCGGGCTCATGTCGCCGATCTCGTCGAGGAACAGGGTCCCCCGATCGGCCAGGAGAAGCTTGCCTTTCTTGTCCTTGGAGGCGTTGACGAACGCCCCCTTGAGGTAGCCGAAAAGCTCGTTCTCGATCAGGTCGTCCGGGATGGCGGCGCAGTTGATGCCGATGAACCGGTTTTCATTCCGCCGGCTCTGCTGGTGGATCAGGGAGGCGATGTGCTCCCGGCCGGTCCCGTTCTCCCCGTAGATGAGCACGCGGCCGCTGGACGGGGCCGCCATCTGGATGTCCTGCCGCAGTTTCTGGATGGCCGGACTTTTGCCGATCAGGGGGTACTTGATCCTGATCTTTTCCCGGAGCTGGAGGTTCTCCTCCTCGAGACGCTTTTGCCTGAGGGCGTTCTCGATGGTCAGGAGGACCTTTTCCAGGGAAAGGGGTTTCTCGAGAAAATCGAAGGCCCCGAGTTTGGTGGCCCTGACGGCGGTTTCAATGGTCCCGTGGCCTGAGATCATCACGATCTTGGGATTTTCTTCGCCCGCCTTGACCTTCTCCAGGACCTCGAGGCCGCTCAACTTGGGGAGCCAGATGTCCAGAAGGACAAGGTCGAAGTTCTCGCTTTTCAGCGCCTCCAGCCCCGCTTCGCCGGTCTCGACGGCCTTGACCGCGAACCCCTCGTCCTCAAGGATGCCCTGCAGGGAGGAGCGGATGCTCGCTTCGTCATCGATGATCAGGATCTTTTCGTGGCTCATTCTTTCTTGCTTATGCCGGGATTTGTATGGTGAACTTCGCGCCGCGGGGTTTGTTGTTCTCGATGTTGACGGAACCGTTGTGATCGCGGACGATCTGGTTGACGATGGCCAGGCCGAGCCCCATGCCCTTTTTCTTGGTGGAGTAGTGGGGAAGGAACAGTTTGAACTTATCATCGACCGTGATGCCCGGCCCCGAGTCGACGATCTCGATCGTGACCCGCTGCGGCTCCTTGTCGAATGACGTGCGGATCCCGATCCTCCCCTTCTTGTTCATGGCGTCGATGGAGTTGTCCAGGACGTTGATGATCGCCCGTTTCATCTGTTCGGGGTCGATGGGAACGGACGCCGGCACCTCGGACGAGTAGTCGACCTCGAATTCGATGTCCACGAAGATCCCCTTGAAGAGGGCGAGGGTCTGGTCGATGAACTGATGGATGTCCACGGACTGGAGCTGGACCTTGGGCATGCGGGCGAAGTTGGAGAACTCGTCGACCAGGGACTTGATCGTCCGGGCCTCCTGGATGATGGTCCGGGCGCCTTCCTCGATCACCCCCTGGTGGCCGGGCTCGCCCTTCTGGAGGTTCTTGATGATCCGTTCCGCCGACAGCTGGATGGGCGTCAACGGGTTCTTGATCTCGTGGGCGACGCGCTGGGCGACTTCCTTCCAGGCCGCGATCTTCTGGGCCTTGATGAGCTGGGTCAGGTCATCGAGGACGACGATAAGGCCCGAGAACTCGCCGTCGGTCTGCTTCAGCGGCGACAGGGCCAATGCGAGATGGGTCATCTGCCCGTCCGCCGGGATGCTGATCTCCTTATCGGCCAGCTTGTATCTGTTCTTCATCCCCCAATCTATGTTCTTCAGAGCCTCGGCGTACCGGGCGGGGCCCAGGATCGTCCGGTAGCTCTTCCCGATGACGTCCTTTTCGGAGACGGCCAGCATCTCCCGGGCGGAGGGGTTCATCGTCGTGATGGCGCCCTTGGCGTCCAGGGCGATGACCCCTGTCGTGATGTTGTCCAGGATGGTCTCGATGTAGCGCTTGCG
This sequence comes from Candidatus Aminicenantota bacterium, assembly GCA_022867105.1. Classification (GTDB taxonomy): domain Bacteria; phylum Acidobacteriota; class Aminicenantia; order Aminicenantales; family Saccharicenantaceae; genus JALHVH01. The sequence goes on along the minus strand of JALHVH010000351.1, from coordinate 1,039 downwards.
ACTTTCGAGTTCGGACGTTTTCTGGGCGATGCTCATCTGGCTCGTCTTGAGGTCAAAGATCATCTGGTTGAAGGAGTCGATCAGCGTCCCGATCTCGTCCGAGGCGGGGTCCTCGACCTTGACGTCGAGGTTCCCCCGGGAAACCTCCCGGGTGGCCTGGGCCAGTTTTTCGATGGGCACGGTGATGCTCTTAGCCAGGTGAAAACCGATCCAGCTCGCGGCGAAGATGATGAGAAGCGTCAGGAAGATGAGCGTCATGAGGTAGAAGGTCTTCATGGGGTTCTTCTGCGTCTTGAGCAGGCGGTACCTCTGGACATAGGAGGCGATGTTGTTCATCTTCTGGGCGTAGTTCTGGGGCAGAAACTTTCCTGTGGTCACGAGCACGCTTCCGACCGAAGGCATGCTGAAGGATTCCCCCCGACGGATCATCGTCCCGCTTCCCATGGGCTCGACGCTCCGGAACGCTTCGCCGAGCTGGGCCCGCTTGACGATGTTGGCCTTCAGGTCCCGATAGTCCTGGAGGGGCATGTTCGGATTGATGTAGGAAAAGAGCTCTTCGTCATCGAGGAAGATGCCGATCTCGTCGAGCCTGTACTCGGTCAGCTTGTCGCGGATGAAATCCCGCAGGGCGGGGCGGTTCTCGGGATTGATGAGCTTCCCGGCCATGATAGCCCGGCTCAGCTGCCGGGCATAGTGTTCGGCGAGCTCCTCGGTGTTAAGGGTGAAACCGTCGGCGACGCTCTTCGTGTCGTCCAGGAGCTTGTCCAGCGGTGTCTGGAACCACTGCTCGATGTTCCGGCTGACGAAGTCGCTGGCGAAGAAAAAGAGAAGGAGCGTCGGGATGAACGAAAGGGCAATGAAGAAGATGACGAGCTTCGTTTTGAAGTGCGAGCCGACGACCTTTCTCTTGCGTTCGAAGTAAAGCTTGACCATGTTCCGGCCCAGGATGAAGAAGAGGATGAGCCCGAGGAGGAGGACGATGATCTGAAGGGAAGAGAGGAGGACGCTGGTCAGCCGCGTCGGGGAGAATTCCTGGGAC
>JALHVH010000350.1 GCA_022867105.1 Candidatus Aminicenantota bacterium | reverse complement strand
GGGAGGCGTGTCCGACCAGCCTCCGCCGAGGTCCAGCCGCGCCGGCGCCCTCCCCCAGATGATCTCGTCGCTCCGAAGGGCGCTTTTCGGATGGTCCGCGTTCCTCCGGCTGCTCAGGACGATGGTCCGGCCGACGTTTTCAAAAGCCGCGTTCCTTGCCGCCTCCGCCCACGCACCGGGCTTCTTGAACGTGTTTTCCCCAAGCCCGAGGCCGGCGAGCCAGGACACCTGGGCCACGGACAACCGCGCCCAAACCTCTCCGAGCGTCTCTTTCCAACCACGGTCGCCCTCCCCGGCCCCCCGCGCGACGGCCGAACCCATGGTGTGCAGCATCCTCGAAAGCTCGAGTTGTTCCGTCCCAGGGATGCATCTTCCGCCGCCGAAATGGAGAAAGCCTTCGTCCAGGACCCCCGAGAGCCACTCCGCCCGTTTTTCGGCGCCGATCGTCCGGAAGACGAATGAAAGCTCGGCTGCGGAGAAGCCGCTCTCAGGCCGGAACAGCCTTCGCAGGGAACCCCTCATCTCCCCGGCCCGGTTCTCGGCCCGCCTGAGGTGAAATTCGGACTGGGAAGCCAGGCCGGCCATTTCCGCGAAGCTCCACCGGTCCGCTCTCTTCCAGGCCTTCCTCTGGGCCGGGGACGCACTCTTCGGCTCGAGCATCCATAGCCAGTCCCTGTACCCTTCCGGCGAACGGACGGCGGGGAAAAAGCGGCCATTCCAGGGCTGACGCTCGCCGGGAGCGAGGCCTTCATCCCAGACGTCCCATTCTGGGGCGTTCATGGCTTCGAGCCATTCTCCGATGGGGAGGCCCGCCAGGAGTGCGCCTTCGCCGGCAGGCTCATTGAGGATGTCATCGGTCCCATAGCACCGGACGAACCACACCCGCTTCCCGTTGCGATCGGTTCCTTCCAGGATGTCGAGGGCGGTGTTCTTCGGCAGGGAAAGGGGCGTCCGGACGTCCGCCCCGGTGACGACGTTTCCTCCGCCCAATGTCAGTTCCGAATGAACGCGGCAGCCCTCGACCCAGGAGTTCTCTCCGGCGATCCGTCCGCAGCCGGAAACGTCGTTGTTGATCGAGAGCAGGGACCTTGCGTGCGAAGCCCCGAGGTCCATGCTCATGAGGTCGCTGCCGCTCCGGATGAGCTGGCGCGGCGTCCCGAAGTGGAGAAAGCCGCACCCGGGAAGAAGCGAAAGATAGAAGGGAATTTTGGAGACCTTGTCGAAGACGCGCCGCAGATGCCGCTTGCCGAGACCGGAACCGGCCCGTTTCACGGAATCGGCATACCCGGAGAATTCGGACTCCGTTCCCATGCCGCAGCAGACCTCGCGATAAAAATCAAGCCCGGCCTTTTCGACCGCGGCCGCTATGTCGCCTTCCCACTCGAGTCCGCCGGCCGCGTTTCTATTCACCTTGAAGATCGTGATGAGCGCAACGGCGGCGCGGGCGTCGAGGTTCATGACGCCGATGTCCAGGACCGATCGGCTGTGCCTTTGAACGGCCCCTTTTTCGGACTGTTCGGCCGGCGAAGGCTTCTGGAGGAAGAGGCGGACCCGCCCGTCTCCGCCCGGGCAGAAGACCCCGTGTTCCGCGGCCAGTTCCGGGGCGGCGTAACAGCCTAGGCCCGTGATCCCTTCATCGGCGAACCTGACCGCATCCGCGTCAAATGCCAGGAGCACGTCGCCCGTGGTCACCACGACCTGGCCCCTTCCCGGCGCCATCCCGGGCAGGGCCAGATAGGCCGGGACAAGGCGGTCGAAGATGGTCATGCCCAGGGCGCGGTCGGATTCTCCGGGGATGGGGATGAGGATCTTGCCGCAGGGACTGTAAGCGGGCAACCGCTTGGAGTCCCCGCCCGCGTGAACGATCAGGACCCGGAGCCGGGAGAGGACCGCGGTCCAGGCCTTTGGGTCAAGGCCCTTCGAGGGCTCAGGCCCGAGCTCCCGTTCCAGGACCTTGAGCAGGCACCAGACCGTGCTTCCCCCGCTCCCGACGCGCTTCCCGCCGGGGTCCGCGACCGCCAGAACCTCGCGGACGCCGGGGATGAATCCCAGGTCTTTGCGGAGGACGAGCTGTTCCGTATAGCCGGACGCCTGACGCTCGTTGGAAGCGGTGACGATCAGGTAATCCCAGGCGCCGGTCTTCACTTATTTGTTCTTGGCGGCCTCCACCTGGGCCTTGACCCAGGGGTAGGTCCGGGACAGCCCTTCCTTTAACGAGAACTCGGACTTCCAGCCGATTGACGAAATGCGGTCGTTGCGGAAGTTGCGCGCCTTGACCCCGACGGGCCCTTCGACGTGCTTGAAAGATATCTTCTTGCCGGAGATCACGGCGATCGTTCGCGCCAGGTCGTCCACGTTCACGTATTCCCGGCCGCCGATGTTGACCCCGTCCTCGAGGTCCGAATGCATAAGCCTGCTGATGCCGTTGAGGAGGTCATCGACGAACGTGTAAGCCCGCAAGGCCGTGCCGTCGCCCCAGACCTCGATCGTCCCTCCGTCCTCGGCCTCGGCGATCTTCCGGCAGAGCGCCGCGGGGGCCTTTTCCCTGCCGCCGCGCCATGTCCCCTCCGGGCCATAAGTGTTCTGGAACCGGGCCAAACGGACAGCCATCCCGGATCGGCGGCCGTAGGCCATGGCCATGCGTTCGGCGTAAAGCTTCTCCCAGCCATACTCGTTGTCGGGCATGGCAGGATACGCGTCCTCCTCGCCGAGCTCCGGTTCGCCGGCCTCCATGTCCCTGTAGACGCAGGCCGAGGAGGAGAAGAAGTAGCGCTTGACTCCGGCGTTGGCGCTCGAGTGGACCATGTTGATGTTGATCAGGGCGCTGTTCCTCATGATCTCGCATTCGGCCGAATGGATGAAGCCCATGCCGCCCATGTCGGCGGCCAGTTGGAAGACCTCGTCGAAGGCCCCCTCCGGCGCTTTAACCGCGGCCTGGCAGTTCTTCTCGTCCCTGAGGTCCAAGACATTGAAAT
>JALHVH010000349.1 GCA_022867105.1 Candidatus Aminicenantota bacterium | reverse complement strand
CCGCCACATTTCCCCGGAATGGCAGCAAAAAGTCGCGGAAACGAAGTACCAGGATGTCCGCATCAAGCCCTTTCCGATCGCCGTTCAATGCTGGACGTTCCGGAAATTCTCGTTCTTCGAGACTCTGGACAAGGTCAAGGCTCTCGGGATCAATTATGTCCAAGCCTATCCCGGACAGCCCCTCGGCGCCGAATTCCCGAAGGCAGGGTTCGACGAGAACATGACCGACGCCCAGACGGCCCGGGTCAAGGACAAGCTCAAGGAAGCCGGGATCGACGTCGTGGCCTACGGCGTTTGCGATATCGGGACGACCGAGGCGGGCATGCGCAAGGTCTTCGATTTCGCCCGGAAGATGGGCATCCGGACGATCGTGACCGAGCCCGCGAACGACGACGTCACCCTTCTCGAGAAGCTCGTTGACGAGGTTGACATACGCATCGCCATCCACAACCATCCCGCTCCGGCCAAGTATAATCTGCCGGAGACCGTTTACGACCACGTCAAGGGACGCGACGCGCGCATCGGCTCCTGCGCCGACAGCGGGCATTGGATGCGCGGCCTGAACGACCCCCGCGAAGCGTTCAAGCTCCTTGAAGGCCGGATCCTTGATGCCCATCTTAAAGACCGCAGCGACTACGGCGTCAAAAAGGGCGTCGACGACGTCCCCTGGGGCCAGGGCAAGGGCAACATCCGGGACCTCTTGGCCGAGCTGACCCTCCAGGATTACGACGGCTTCCTGACGATCGAATACGAGAACGAAAAGGAAGTCGCGAATCCCATCCCCGCGATCCAGAAGAGCGTCGAGTATGTCAAGAGCATCACTTACTACGACGGCTTCGAGCAGATCTTCAAGAGGGGCTGGGGCGGCCCCTATGAGAAGGTTGGTTGGAACCATTACGGCCCCGGGTATTTTGAGGTTGATCCCAAGACGGGCGTCCTCAAGGGCCAGGGCGGCATGGGCCTCCTTTGGTATAGCAAAAAGGAATTCCGGGACTTCATCCTCGACCTCGAGTTCAAATGCGCCACGAAGGAGACAAACTCCGGGATCTTCATCCGAGTCCCGGAAGTCCCGACGGGCGACGACTACATCTATCACTCCTTCGAGGTCCAGATCTATGACGCCGGCGAAGGGAAACATGTGACCGGCGCCGTATACGACGTCCAGGCGCCGACGGCGAACGCCGCCCTCCCGGCCGGCGAATGGAACCATATGAGGATAACGTTCCAGGGCAAACGCCTCCGGATCGAGCTCAACGGCAAGCTCGTCATGGACTGGGAAGGCGTCCCCGGCGGCAAGGTCAAGGATTTCGCGGCCGAAGGTTACGTCGGCCTTCAGAACCACGACTCCGTCGCCCCGCCGTATTTCAGGAACATATTCATCAAGGAGCTGTACTAATACGAACGCATTAGATAGTTTGACATCTGACTTTAAGCGGCCTGAAGCCGCCCTTACTCCCCCGACCCCCGGGGAACCAGTCCCGTCGGTTCCCCCCGTCGAAAAAGCCGACGGGTCCCCTCTCCGCTACGGGGGCTTGAGGACGGCATTCAGTGCCGTTCATACGTTGTAACTTTTTTTATTGCGTTCGTATTAGTTCGTCTCTTCATTTTATCGATGGAACTAATGAAGATCGGATATCTCGACTATGCCCGATGGCGGAAGGAAAGGGGCGGGGTCCCCATGCTTGAAATGAAATACCGGGGTAACCCCGAATTCGAGGAATACGCGGGGAAGACGTCCGCCTTCTTCCCCTGGTTCCCAAAAGGAAAGCGGGACGCAGGAGAAAAACCCCCGGCGTCCCGCCCTGATGCGCGTCCTAGAATCCCGGACTGATGCTAAGCTGGAAATGCCAGCCTTTGTCCGGCCGCTGGAAGGGGTAGACGTAGTTCACTCCGAGGATGAGATAGCCGAAGAGGTTCGTTCTCAGGCCGAAGCCTGCGCTCGAGACGGGCTTCTTGTCTTTGATGCCATAAGGAGCGTCCCCGCTATTCCAGGCAACTCCCCAATCGTAGAACCCGTAAGCCTCGATCGGGAACGGCCCATAATATCCCTTCCCTATCCCCAGGACCCTGAAGAGCGGGAAGCGGATCTCGGCGTTGGCGATGATGATCTTGCTGCCGTAGAGTCTATTGCGATCAAATTCCTGGGTGTTGCTCGCGCTGAAAGATTCGTATCCCCGGACCAGGTCCCAGTAGCCGATGTAAAGGGGCCATAGCCGCGTGTCCTCGGCGCTCTTGCCGTAGCGCCCGTAATGGAGGGCCCGGAAGGCCATCGTGAAGGGTTTCAAGGGCACGAAGTAGCGTCGGTAATCGGCCATCGCGGTGACATACGAAAGAGACCCGATGGTGGGCGAAACTTCAAGAATATAGCTCTGGCCCAGGATGGGACTCGTGGCCCCGAAGATCGAGCTGTCATAGACGAGGGCGCCCGACGCGTAGCCGTAGCTCAAGCTTTTGGGAGTGGGAAGAGTTTGCTTTTCGTATAAGAGCAGGGTGTTGTCGATCATGGAATAGGCGCGGGTGTAGACCGTCCAGTTGAAATCCAGGAGGCGGTAGCCTCCGCTGAATTCCAGACGTTGGACTTGGGTGATAGGATAAAGGGCGAAAGCGGATAGGTCATAATTGATCTGCCGGTAGATGTTCTCTTCTTCGATATAGGCCGGCTCTCCGAAAACCTCGCCCACGGAGACCGTATAGTAGGGCCAAGGGTATGAAACGCGCTGGATGACGGCGCCCCAATTCAGCCGATGCTGG
>JALHVH010000348.1 GCA_022867105.1 Candidatus Aminicenantota bacterium | reverse complement strand
CAGCCGTTTTCCCGGCCGCTTCTCCGTAAGACGCACGACCTTTCCGACGGCGTCGATATGTCCGGAAACGAGGTGGCCGCCGACCAGGGAGCCGAGGGTCAAGGGAAGCTCCAGGTTCAGACGGGCCCCCGGCCTGAGGGCGCCCAGGTTCGTCCGGCCGAGGGTCTCCTGGGAGAGGTCGAAAACCAGGCCCCCTTTGTCCTTGCTGACGAGGCTCAGACAGACGCCGTTGACCGCCAGGCTCGCCCCAGGCTCGAGCTTCGGCGCCAGGTCAGCGGCTTCCAATTGCATCTCATGCCGGCCCCGCCTGTAACCCTTGAACAGGCCCGTGGAAACGATGATCCCTGTGAACATCAGAAGTACCCCTCGATCATCCGATCGTCCCCGATCGGAAAACATCTTGCGTTCTTGACCGGCAGGGCGTCTTTGATGGAGGCCGTGCCCTCCCCCTCCAGGAAGGAGAGGGCCCTCGTCCCGCCGATGAGCTTGGGCGAAAGCGTCAGAACGATCTTGTCGGCGAGCTTCCCTTCGATGAACGCCGTCAGGACCCGGCTTCCCCCTTCGACAAGGAGACTCGTGACATCCCGTCTTCCCAGCTCCGCGAGGACGCTTTTGAGGTCGACACCCGCGGCCGAAAGCGGAACGCGGATGACAACCGCTCCCTTCGACTCGAGGGCCCGGGCTTTCCTCTCCGGCGCCCGCGGCCCCGTGAAGATCAGCACGTCTCCACGGGACGGAGAGGACAGGATCCTGGCGTCCCGCGGGGTGCGAAGCCGCGTGTCCAGAACGACCCGCATGATCCGTTTCCCCGCCCAGAGGGGATGGCGGACCGTGAGGCGGGGGTCGTCGCGAAGGACCGTGCCGCTTCCGACGAGGATCGCGTCATGCTCCCCCCGGAGGAGATGGGTGGACTCCCGGGCCTCGGCCGACGAGATCCACCGGGAATGCCCGGTCTTCGTGGCGATCCGGCCGTCCAGGCTCGCGGCGGGCTTGAGAATGACGAACGGGACCCTCCGGGTGATGAACTTGAGGTAGGCCTCGTTCAACTTTCCGTTCTTCTCCACAAGGAGCCCGACGGAGACCTCGATCCCCGCCCTTTTCAGGGCTTTGATCCCGCGCCCGTTCATAAGGGGATTGGGGTCGATGGCCGAGACGACGGCTCTCTTGAGGCCCGCCCGGATGAGGCTGTCGACGCAGGGGGGGGTGCGGCCCCAGTGAACGCAGGGTTCGAGGGTGAGGTAGATGGTCGCGCCCTTCGCCCGGCGTCCGGCCCGGGCCAGGGCCACGATCTCGGCGTGAGGCTTTCCCGCCTCCTCATGGTATCCGAATCCGGCGAGCCGGCCGTCCTTGACGACGACCGCCCCGACGCAGGGGTTCGGGCTTGTCCGGCCCCTGGCCTTTTCCGCCAGGCCGTAGGCCATCTCGACGTAGGCGAGGTCCGTCCGGATATTCATGAGAGCAGGGCGTCGACGAAGTTCCCGGCCTCGAACTCCACGAGGTCCTCTTCTCCTTCTCCGACCCCGATGTATTTGATGGGAAGCTCGAGCTCGTCAGAGATGCCGATCACGGCGCCTCCCTTGGCCGTCCCGTCGAGCTTGGTCAGGAAGATCCCGGTGATGCCGGAGAACCGGAGGAATTCCCTGGCCTGGACGAGAGCGTTCTGGCCGATGGTGGCGTCCAGGACGAGCAGGATCTCTTGGGGCGCTCCCGGGACCTCGCGGGCGATGATCCGTTTGATCTTTTCCAGCTCGTTCATGAGGTTGGCATTGGTATGGACACGGCCGGCGGTATCCACGAGGAGAAGGTCGCATCCCTGGGCCTTGAAGGAGCGGACGGCGTCGAAGGCGACCGAGGCCGGGTCTGCGCCATACGGAGCCCGGATAACCGGAACGTCCAGCCTCTTTCCCCAGAGGCCGAGCTGTTCCTGGGCGGCCGCCCGGAAGGTGTCTGCGGCGGCCATCATGACCTTTTTGCCCTCCCCTTGGGCCTTGCGGGCGAGCTTGGCCATGGAAGTCGTCTTTCCGCCGCCGTTCGTGCCCACCATCATGATGATCGAGGGCGCCGGGCTGGGCGGGGACGTTCCCGGTTTCCTGGACAGGAGGGCCGAAAGCTCCTCCTTGAGGGCTTCCTTCAGGGCCGAGGGGGAGTCGTCCTTGTTCGTCCTTTCCCGCATGGCTTCGATGATCTTTTCCGTGGTGGAAACGCCGACGTCGGCCAGGATCATGGCCTCGGCGAGGTCGTCCAGGACCTCCTCGCGGCGCTTCCCGCTCTGGAACAGGTCCTCGAGTTTCTTGAAAACCTGCCTCGTCCTGGACAGCTTTTCCCGGAGATTTCCCAACACGGCAGGAACATTGTATTTTTCAAAGCCCCCAATGTCAATTAAGCCCGTCCAAACTGCCCGGCCTTTTTTCGTTGTTCAACCAATCGGCTCTCTTGCGTTTGGTGCGGGCTGGGGACTTGGACGGGATGGACTGAGCGGACCTTGAAGGTTTAGCCTTCCCGGACCGTCCTTTGAGGGAACCCTGCGCCTGAAGATGTCTGAGCTTGCTCAAGAGAGCACAGACGCCACGATGTCAAAATGGGGACCCTATTTAGGCCCCATTTAACAGAACGTGAACAGATGAAATATCAAACATGCGAGTTCTGAAGGCGCCGAGAAGGGCGGTCCGGGAACGGCGTTAAAAACCTGAAGGGGAGCGATGGCCGTCCCGTCCAAGTTATTGACCCAGCCCGCACTATATGGAATAGGCCCAACCTGCCTAGCCCATCCCGGCCTTTTATGCTACATTGAAGTCCGATGAGCGACACGATCTGGATGGTGAGCCCGCCGCGCCCGGAGGCCGAAACCCTGTCCGCGGAGCTGGGGATCCCCCTGGAGATCGCCCGGGTCCTCACCAACCGAGACATCCTGGACGTCCCCATGGCCCGGGAGTTCCTCTTCGGGGGACTGGACGGGCTCCACGATCCTT
>JALHVH010000347.1 GCA_022867105.1 Candidatus Aminicenantota bacterium | reverse complement strand
TTAGCTTTGCGGGCCACCTTTTCCAGGATCTGCTCTTTGCTAAGCCCTTTCAAATCCAGAACGGTCAGAGCGCGGCCGGCGCCAAACGGATGAACGTGCGCGTCGATCAGGCCGGGGATAACGGACTTCTGCTCAAGGTCAACAATCCTTGTCTTTTCTCCGATAAGAGGCTTAACGTCTTTGTCATTGCCCACACGGATAATATGGTTTCCCAATATGGCCACGGCTTGGGCACGAGGGAGATGAGTGTCCATAGTGACGATATTTCCATTCCATAAAACAATGTCAGCTTTTATTTCGGGGGCTTTTTGACGGCAACAAACGATTATCGAAAGAAATGCTAAAGTAACGACGTAAGGGATAGACTTAACTCTTGTAGACATATGACCTCCTCGTATCGCCGGGTCGTGGCCCTTGTGAATGCTTATTCGTCGGACTCTTCTTTAAGCTCGGTAAGCTTGTTTTCTTCGGTCAGCTTGATGGCGGTCGATAATATATCGCCGGCCGTGCGGCGATGTCAATCGCCGTAATAAACGGCGGCGGAAGAACATGGTGGGATAAGAACTCCGAGCCCTGGACGTCTTCGCGAAAGAGTTCCCGGACGACGAACGGCTTGCTTAAGCCCGTGAAGGGATCGCCATTTGAGTTGACTATCCGCCGCATTCCTGCTAATCTCAAGCTCAGCAAAAGAACAAGCAAGGGCGGTAAGGCCTGTGAATTGCTCCCGGTGCGGCTTCGAGAATCCCTCCGGCACGCGTTTCTGCGGCCGGTGCGCCGCCCCTCTCCGCCCCGAAGGCGGCCCACCCGCCTCGACCGAAATCCTGCTCACGCCCATCCGCGAGCTTGCGACCGGGACGACCTTCGCCCGCCGCTACCAGGTCATCGAGGAGCTGGGCAAGGGCGGTATGGGGCGCGTCTACAAGGTTTTCGACACGGAAGTCCGGGAGAAGCTTGCCCTCAAGCTGCTCAATCCCGATATCGCCTCGGACGAACAGACTGTCGAGCGCTTCCGGAGCGAGCTGAGGCTGGCCCGGACCGTCTCCCACCGCCACATCTGCCGGATGCACGACCTCGGTCGCGAAGAAGAGACCGGAACCTACTTCATCACGATGGAATACGTCCCGGGCGAGGACCTCAAGAGTCTCATCCACAGCATCGGGGCCCTGCCCGTCGGCAAGGCCGTCGCCATCGCCCGGCAGGCAGCCGAAGGGCTGGCCGAAGCCCACCGCCTGGGCGTCGTCCACCGTGACCTCAAGCCCCAGAACATCATGATCGATCGCGAGGGCGGCGCCCGGCTCATGGATTTCGGGATCGCCCGCTCGGTCAAAACCAAGGGCATAACGGGCGCCGGCGTAATTATCGGGACTCCCGAGTACATGTCGCCCGAGCAGGTGGACGGGAAGGAGGCGGACGCACGTTCGGACATCTACTCGCTGGGCGTCGTTCTCTTCGAGATGCTGACGGGACGCCTCCCGTTCGAAGGCGACACTCCGCTCAGCATTGCCGTCAAGCAGAAAAGCGAGCCGCCGCCGGACCCGCGGACGATCAACGCCCAGATCCCAGAAGACCTCCGGCAGCTCGTCCTGAAATGCCTGGAGAAGACGAGGGACAAGCGGTACCAGAGCGCGGATGCCCTCCGGACAGAGCTTGCCCGGATCGAAAAAACTCTGCCAGCGACGACGCACGCCCTTCCACTCCGCAAGCCCCAGACCTCGAAGGAAATCACAGTCAGGCTGCCGTCAAAGAAGATCTGGGTCCCGGCGGCCGCCCTGCTTCTCGCGCTGGCCGCTCTCCTTGTCTGGCAGTTCATTCCGGCGAGTGAGGGTTCGAAGCGCACCGTCGCCGTCCTCGGTTTCAGGAACCAGACCGGCGATGCGGGCCTCGATTACCTTCGGGAGACCATCCCCAACCTCCTCATCACCAGCCTCGAACAGTCGAAGCACATACGGGTCGCCTCCTGGCAGAGGCTGAAGGACCTTTTCCGTCAAGCCGGCAAGGACGAATCCGCGCTTTACGATGAGGAGGCCGCCTTCGAGGTCTGCCGCAGAGAAAACATCGAGGCGGTCATCGTCGGATTTTATAGCAAAGCGGGCGAAACGTTCGTCTCGGACGTCAAGGTGCTGGACGTAAAGAGCAGAGAGCTCCTGAAAAGCGCCTCCGCCAGGGGTGAAGGGGTCAATAGCATCCTCAGGTCCCAGATTGACGAGATCAGCCGGAGCGTGGCCAGGGGGATAGGCAAGCCCGTCCTGAAGATCGAGGGACCAGTGCGACCCATCATGGACCTGACCACGGAATCCATGGAGGCTTACAACTATTTTCTCCGGGGTCGGGACGATGTCAAAAATCTTTATGCCTCGGACGCCAAAAAATTCCTGGGAAAGGCCGTCGCCCTGGATCCGGCCTTTGCTGTGGCCTATCTCTACCTGGCCGAGGCCGAGTTTCAGCTCCTCGACTTCAAGGCCCGCGACGAGGCCTTGAAAAAAGCCAAGAAATACGCCGATAAGGCTACGGAGAAGGAGCGGCTCTACATCGAGGCGCAGTATGCCGTGACGATCGAAAATAATCCTGAAAAAAAGACCCGTCTTCTATTGGAATTGACGGGAAAATACCCCCAGGAAAAACATGCTCGCTTTGAACTGGGAAATCATTATTATGCATATGGAAGATATTCAGAAGCCCTTCCGGAGTTTGAGAAGGCCGTCGCCCTTGACCCGAATTTCGGCCCCGCCCTCAATATGCTCGGATATGCCCATGCTGAAAACGGGGATTATGAAAAAGCTGAAGCCGCTTACGAGCGTTACATTTCGGCGAATCCCGGTGACGCCAATCCCATAGACTCCCTCGCCGAGCTCTACCTGCGGATGGGACGGCTGGATAAGGCCGAGTCGAAGTACAGGGAAGCCCTGGACCTTAAGGCGGATTTCACGGGATCCTGCATGGGGTTGGCCTATATCTTCGCCCTGAAAGAAAATTATGGCGAGACGTCCCGGTGGCTGGAAGAATCTCAAGCCCGGTCAACACCCACGGGAAAAATGGAAGGGTTGTGGCTCGTGAATTTTTGTGATTATTTGTTGGGCCGCCTGGAAAAATCCCTGGCCGGGTATCTATCCCAGAGAAAAATCATCGAGTCGTATGATTCGGGCTATCTCGTGGCCACCCTGGATTGGATTTCGGGCTTCATTTACTGTGACCTGGGCCGGTTCGAACAAGCCCGGAAAGCGTTCCTTGCCTGGTATGAATACTATAAGCGAGGAGATCTAGCCAGGCAAAATCTTTACGCAACCCAGCATGCCTTTAATCTCGGCTGGGCGGACCTCAAACAAGGAAGCCTGGAGGACGCTCGAGCCCGTCTCGAGGAAATTAAGCCCCTCCTCCCGACTTTGAATCAAGAAGACCTGAACGATATGACTTTCTTGTATCAGCTTCTGGACGCCGAGGTCGCTCTGGCCGGAGATTCCCCAGAGAAAGCCGTCGCTGCCGCCGAAAAATTGCACCTAATGAATTTTCCCGGCATGGGGACCGCCGCCATCGCATTTTATAATACGCCCTTCTGTAAAGACGTCCTGGCCCGGGCCTACTGGAAGAACGGCGATTTGGACAAGGCCGCGGCCGAATATCGGAAACTCATGACCATCGACCCAGGAAACCGGATCCGTTACCTCATCCATCCCCTCTACCATTACCGGCTCGGCCGGGTCCTCGAAGGAAAGGGGGACAAGACCGGCGCGGCGGGCGAGTACCGGAAATTCCTCGAGTACTGGAAGGACGCCGATAAAAGCCATCCGGAGCCGGCCGACGCGCGAACGCGCTTGGCCGCTCTCGACTCGAATTCACGTTAGACGCGGTGGTTGGCGCCTGCGTCACTTCACCGGGAGCCGGCGCTTTGCCGCCTCCTCAGCTTTCAGAGTCTGAATCCGAAGCTCAGCCCCGAGGACGAACGTGGCTGTCCGGTTACATGATTCAATGCGCTTAACGGACCGGACCAAGAGGAGTATAATAAAAAATACGATTCGATGGCGAAACGAAGGAACTGGTGAAACCGATGGTTTATCTGGACAATAATGCGACGACTCCGGTGGACCCCCGCGTCGCCGAAAAGATGGCCGGATTCCTCAAGGAGCACTTCGGGAACCCCTCGTCCCTCTACCCTATCGGCCGTAAGGCCAAGGAAATCGTGACCGAAAGCCGGGAGGCCGTAGCCGGATTCCTCGGAGCGCACCGATCCGAGATCACGTTCACGGGGTCGGGCACAGAGGCCGATAATTTCGCCCTGAGCGGCGTCCTGGACGCGAACCCGGATAAGAACGAGATCGTCACGTCGGTCTTCGAGCACCCGGCCGTCCTGGAAACGGCCCGGTACCTCGAAAAAAAGGGCGTCAAGGTCAGCTACGTTCCTGTGGACAAGACGGGTCTCATTGATCTGGATTTCCTCAGGGACGCGGTCACTCCCCGGACGGCCCTCGTTTCCATCATGCACGCCAACAACGAGATCGGGACCATCCAACCCATCAGGGACGTCGTCCGGATCGCCCATGACAAGGGCGCGCTCGTCCATACCGATGCGGTCCAGACGTTCGGCAAGATCGAGGTCAACGCGGACAAGCTCGGCGTCGACCTGCTGACGGTCTCGGCCCACAAGGTCTACGGTCCCAAGGGGATCGGGGCCCTCTACATCCGGAGGAGCACGAACATCCGGCCGTTCCTCCACGGTGGCCACCAGGAGCGGGGATTAAGGGCCGGGACCGAGAACACTTCCGGCATCGTCGGATTCGGTGAGGCCGTGCGCATCCTCGCCGATAGGTGGAAGAAGGACAAGGACCGTATCGAAAAGCTTGCCGACAGGCTCAAGACCGGCATTGAAGAAAAGATCCCCAAGGTCAGGTTCAACGGGCACCCTGAAAAACGCGTCAAGAGCACGCTGAACTTCGCCTTCCCCGGCCTCGAAGCCGAGGCGATCCTCCTGGCCTTGGCCACCAAGGAGATCTACGTGTCCACCGGTTCGGCCTGCAGCGAGGATTCCGATGAGGCGTCTTATGTGCTCCTGGCCATCGGGCTCAGGCCCGAGATCGCGAGGTCCTGCATCCGCATGTCCCTGGGCAGGTTCAGCACGGACGAGGACGTAGAGGTCGTGCTCCACGAACTCCCGGGCATCGTTGAAAAACTGAGGAAGATCTCCGCCTTCGATCCACTGCCATGAAGGGCGGTTCGGAGCCGAATTGATTTCGTCCTTCAAAAGCTCTATAATTCCCGCATTATGAAGTGGATTTACATCGAGGACGTCGCCGGCCATAAGGACCAGGACATCGAGGTCCGCGGCTGGGTTTACAACAAGCGCTCGAGCGGCAAAGTCCGGTTTCTCCTCGTCCGAGACGGAACGGGGATCATCCAGGCGACGATCTTCTCGGCAGAAAAGGAAAATCCCCTGTTCCTGACCTTCGATTCCCTGACTCAGGAGTCCTCGGTCATTGTCCGGGGGCATGTACGGGAGGACAAACGGGCGCCGGGAGGCCACGAGCTCACCATCCATGAGATCGAGGTCCTTCAGGTGGCCCAGGATTATCCGATCACCCTTAAGGAGCACAGCACACCGTTCCTGATGGAGCACAGACATCTATGGCTGCGTTCGCAGAAACAGCATGCCGTTCTTCGGGTCCGGGCGGAGGTCATCAAGGCCATCCGGGACTTTTTCGACGGCCGCGGTTTCCGTCTGATGGACACGCCCATCCTGACGCCGAGCGCTTGCGAAGGGACGACGACGCTTTTCGAAACGGAATACTTCGGCCAGAAGGCCTACCTCACCCAGAGCGGACAGCTCTATAACGAGGCCACGGCCGCGGCCTTCGGCAAGGTCTACTGTTTCGGTCCGACCTTCAGGGCCGAGAAATCAAAGACCCGCCGTCACCTCATCGAGTTCTGGATGGTGGAGCCCGAGGTCGCCTTCGCGACGCTCGAGGACATCACGGAACTCGGCGAGGATCTCATCGTCTTCATCATAGGGCGGGTCCTGGAAAAGAGGAAGGACGACCTGGACGTCCTCGAGCGGGACATCGATCGTCTCTCGGTCATCCGAAAGCCCTTTCCGCGGCTGACCTATGACGAGGCCGTTCCCAAGCTCAAGGAGAAGGGCTCCGCCATCGAATGGGGCGATGACTTCGGGGCCCCCGAAGAGACGATCATTTCGGAGATCTACCCGACCCCCGTCTGCGTCACCCATTTCCCCGCTAAAATTAAGGCTTTTTACATGCAGCCGGACGCCGTCCGGCCGGACTTGGTTCTGGGTGTCGACTTCCTGGCCTCGGAGGGTTACGGCGAGATCATCGGCGGCGGCCAGCGCATCCACGACCTCGCCCTTCTCGAACGGCGGATCAGGGAGAACGACCTGCCCCGCGAAGCCTACGAGTGGTATCTTGACCTGAGAAAGTATGGCTCCTTCCCTCACTCCGGTTTCGGCCTGGGCGTCGAACGGACGGTGGCCTGGATCTGCGGGATCAAGCATATCCGTGAGACCATCCCCTTTCCCAGGCTCCTCTACCGGATCTACCCTTGACCGCCGGGACCGAATGACGACCCAGCCCCCTCGCCCCCAAAAAAAAGTGGCCCTCATCCATCTGGGATGCGCCAAGAACCTCGTCGACAGCGAGGTCATGCTGGGTCATCTCCGTGACGCCCGGTACGCCTTCGTCCGTTCCCCGGAGCATGCCGACATCATCATCGTCAACACCTGCGGCTTCATCCGGCCCGCGAGGGACGAAGCGGACGATGTCCTGGAAAAACTGGCCCGGCTTAAGACGAGAAACCCTGAGAAAAGGTTCGCCGTCACCGGCTGTTATGTCACGAAGGAAAGGGACCACCTGAAGAGAACGTTTCCCTGGGTGGATGCCTGGCTCGGCGTCGGGAGCTTCGACCGGATCGTTGAAGCCGTCGAGGGAAGGCCTGTCCGGGAGCGCGGACGGACGTTCCTGTATGATCACAGGAGTCCCCGGATCTTCTCAACCCCCCCCGGGTGGGCTTACCTGAAGGTCTCTGAGGGATGCTCTCACAGGTGCTCCTTTTGCTCCATCCCAAGGATCAAGGGCCCCTATCGTTCACGCAGCCTGGCATCTATCGTCGAAGAGGCCCGGGCGATGGCCGGCCGGGGGATACGGGAGATCGACCTCATATCCCATGACACGACCTTTTATGGAAGGGACCGGGGCCTCAGGGACGGCCTGGTCCGGCTCATCCGGAGGCTCATGAGGCTCGAAGGGATCGAATGGGTCCGTTTCCTTTACGGCTATCCGGAGGAAGTCACGGACGGCCTCTTGGAGGTCCTTGGTGAGCCGAAGGTCTGCCCTTACCTTGACATCCCCTTTCAACACGTCGACCCCGGGGTCGTCATGAAGATGAAGAGGGGCTCGGACGGCGAACGGGCCCTCAAGCTCATCGATAAGATCAGAAAAAGAGTTCCGGACATCGCCCTCCGGACATCCCTCATCGTTGGGTTCCCCGGCGAGGGCGCGAAGGAATTCCTGGCGCTCAAGCAGTTCGTCCGGGAGGCGCGGTTCAACCATCTGGGGGTCTTCACGTATTCTCAGGAATCCGGAACGGCCGCCGAGGCCCTGACCGATCCCCTGACCCAGGAAGAGAAGGACCGGAGGAGGAACGAGATCATGGAGATGCAGGCCGGGATCTCCATGGAGCGCAACCGGATGTCCATAGGACGGACGATGGACGTCCTCCTTGAAGGTCCTTTGAAAAAAGGCGGAGGCTGGGCCGGCCGGACCAGGTATCAAGCCCCCGAGGTGGACGGGATCGTTATGATCAAGGATGGGGAAATCCGGCCGAACGGGCGGAAACCCATCCTGAAGGTTGAAATCACCGCCGCGGACACTTATGATCTGCGGGGCAGGCCGGTCCCATGAATGCTCTATCCATGATCTTCTCGACCTTCTTCGGGGCCGGGTTTTTCCCCGTCGCTCCGGGAACAGCGGCCAGCTTCATCACGATGCTCATCTATAAACTCGGCTTCTATAAGCTCTCCTGGCCTTTCCAGGCCCTGATCATTGTCTTCCTGGTCATCGCTGGCGCGGCGGCCTCGACCCGCTACGGGAGGCTCCTCAACCGGAAAGACCCCGGACGGATTGTCATCGACGAGACCTGCGGCCAGCTCATCGCGCTCTTCCTGGTGACCCCAAGATGGAAGGAACTGCTCCTGGCCTTTATTCTTTTCCGGATCTTTGATATCCTCAAACCCTATCCCATCAAGAAGCTGGAAGCGCTTCCCCATGGGTGGGGGATCATGGCCGATGACGTCGGCGCGGGGCTCGCTGCGGCGGTGTCCCTCCGGCTCATCCTCCTTTTCCTATGAAGAGAACGGCGGACCTTAAAACCGAGATCCTGGCGGTCGGGACGGAACTCCTGACGCCGTATTTCCAGGACACGAATTCCCTTTTCCTCATCGAGCGCCTCAACGACCTGGGCATCGTCGTTGCCTTCAAGACGATCGTAGCGGACGATCATGAGGACCTCATGGGTTGCTTCCGGACGGCCATGAAACGCTCCCGGCTCATCATATCCATGGGAGGCCTCGGCCCAACAGAGGACGACCGAACCAGGGAAGCCGCCGCCGAAGCCCTTGGAAGGAAGCTGGTTTTCGACAAGACCGTGAGCCGAAGTATCCGTGAGCGCTTCCGGAGGCGGGGCGTGCGAATGCCCTCGTCCAACAGGAAACAGTGTTATGTCATCGACGGCGCCGAGGTCCTGACGAACCCCAACGGGACGGCCCCCGGCCTTTGGATCACTTCCGGATCCATACGGCTCGTCCTTCTGCCTGGACCTCCTCACGAGCTCAAGCCCATGTTCGAGAAGGACATTTGGCCGAGGCTCCGGGCCATCGGGTCGGGATTCACGCTCCGGCGGGTCCTCAAGATCACCGGGATGTCGGAATCCCTGATGGAGGACAGGATCCGGGCGGTTTACCCGAAGCTCCCGCCGGAGGCGGACATCACGACCCTGGCCTATCCCGGCGAGCTCCAGGTCCGCCTGTCGGTCACGGGCGCGGGAGACCCCACAAGCTCCGAAACTGTCCTGGGAACCTTGGAAAAGCTTATCCTAAAAAAGCTCGGAGAAAACGTCTATTCCAGGACCGGAGAGACGATGGAGGAGGCCGTGGGGGCGCTCCTACGGTCCCGGGGAAGGACGCTCGCCTGCGCCGAATCCTGCTCGGGGGGCCTCTTGAGCCACCGCTTGACCAATGTCCCCGGAAGCTCGAGCTATTTTCTTGAGGGTGTCATCTCCTACGGCAATACCTCCAAGAACAGGCTTCTCGGCGTTCCCCTATCATTGATCAGGGAGCACGGGGCTGTGAGCGGTCCTGTGGCCGAAGCTATGGCCCTGGGCGTCATGCGGAGGGCGGGTTCCGATTACGGCCTGTCCATCACCGGGATCGCCGGCCCCGAGGGCGGGACGGCGGCCAAGCCGGTCGGCCTTGTGTACACGGGACTGGCCTGGCGGAGCGGCGCGGCCGTTGAAAAGAACGTCTTTTTCGGAAGGAGAGAGATCGTCAAGTTCCAGTCCACCCAGAAGGCCCTGGACGTGTTGAGAAGGCGGCTTATGGAGGAGGAAATATGAGGACATTCGTCGCCATAGACCTGGCCCCGGATCTCAAGATCAACTTGGAGGCTCTGATCCGCAACATTAAAAAAGGCGCCAAGGGCATCAAGTGGACTAACTCCGCTGGAATGCACCTGACGCTCAAGTTCCTGGGCGACATCCCCCCGGAGAAGGCCGGGGACGTCATCGTCCTCCTTAAGACCATCGCGGAGAAACATTCCACTTTTCCCCTTCAGATGAAGGGGACGGGCACGTTCCCGCCGGGCCGGAAGTGGGGCACGCGGGTCATCTGGGCGGGGATCGCCGAGACGCCCGAACTCATGGTCCTCCATGAGGGGATGGAAGAGGGCTTCGAGAGGATCGGGTTCCCGCGCGAGGGCAGGCCGTTCCACCCCCACATGACCTTGGGACGCGTGAAGTCCCCAGACGGCCTCGAGCCTGTCCTTGACGAACTTGAAAAATACCGGGAAACGGATTTCGGGCGAATGATGGTCGACCGGATCAGGTTCTTCGAGAGCTTCCTGAAACCGGGCGGCGCCGATCATTCCGTCCTCGCCGAGGTCGAGTTCAGGTGAAAGTCCTCTTTGCCGTCCTCGCCTACCTTGTCGGGGCCATCCCCACCGGCTATCTCCTTTTCAAATTGAGTGAGAAAAAGGACATCCGCGAGTTCGGGAGTCGGAACACGGGCGTGACCAACATCATGCGCCTCAAGGGCTGGAAGTATGCCGTCCCCGTGGCCGTGTTCGATGTCCTCAAGGGTTTTCTTCCGGCGTTCCTGGCCTTAAGATTTTTCCGGGATGCCCGGCTCGCGCTGATCGCGTCCTTCCTGGCCGTCCTGGGCCACTGCTTTCCGGTTTACATCCGCTTTCGCGGCGGGAAAGGGGTCGCGGCCACGATAGGGGCTTTCGCCGCGGTCGCGTTCCGCCCGTTCCTCTTGAGTGTGGGCGTATTCGTCCTCGTCCTCGCCCTCAGTCGTTATGTATCGCTTGGCTCGATCCTGGCCACCCTGAGCTTCCCGGTCGTGGTGCTTCTCTTCCACGGGGGGCCCGAGACAGCGGTGTGGGGGATTGCCGTCGCCTCCCTTGTAATCATCAAGCATTCCGGCAACATCCGGCGCCTTCTCGAAGGCCGGGAAAGGAAGTTCGGGGAGAGGGTCTCATGAAAGCGTGCATCATCGGCGGCGGCAGCTGGGGCTCGGCGTTCGCCCTGCATCTGGGAAGGCTGAAGGTCAGGACAAAGCTCTGGGTGCGCGAGACGGACATCCTTGAGACGCTCCTCAAAACGCGGGAGAACAAGACCTTCCTTCCGGGGCATATCTTCCCCGCCCCTGTGTCCTTCTATCACGACCTTCCGGAGGCCGTCGTTTCGACGGAGGTCCTCTTCGTCGCTGTCCCTTCCCAGTTCTGCAGGGGCCTCTATGCCGAGATCGCCCCCTATCTTGCGTCCGACCAGATCGTCGTCAGCCTGACCAAGGGCCTGGAACAGAAATCCCTCAAGAGGATGAGCCAGGTCATGGAAGAGGTGTTCCATCCCTTCCGCAACCCCCGCCTGGCGGTCCTCTCCGGCCCGAGCTTCGCCAAGGAGGTCGCCCAGGGAAACCCGACGGCCGTGGTCGTGGCTTCCAAGGATCCTGAATGCGCGCGAAAGGTCCAGCACCTCATCTCGAGCCTGGCGCTCAGGGCTTATTCTTCATCCGACGTCATCGGTGTCGAGCTCGGTGGGGCGTTGAAGAACGTCGTTGCCATCGCGGCCGGGATTTCCGACGCCTTGGAATGCGGTTTGAACTCCAAGGCCGCCCTGATTACCCGGGGACTCGTGGAGATGACACGGCTGGGAACCCATCTGGGAGCAAGGAGAGAAACGTTCTCCGGGCTCGCAGGGATGGGGGACCTGATCCTG
>JALHVH010000346.1 GCA_022867105.1 Candidatus Aminicenantota bacterium | reverse complement strand
GCGGGTCCCGGATTTTTCCCAGCCCTTTGATCGCCAGGGCGAGGTCAATCCCCCGATACAGCGTTGACGAGGGACACGTTCTGAGCAGGAAGGGATATTCTTCGGTCGGCGCCGCGGGAGCGAAGCCGCCATCCATGGGGACCGGATCTTTCACTCCGAGCCGCTCTTCTTTCAGGAACTCGGCGCCCCGGGAAGTCGAGGTTTCCGGGAAGGCCTCCGCAAAGCCCTGACAGCGGGCCCGGATCTCTTTTTGGAGCTGGTCGCGAGAGGGGACATAGAACCCAGGCAATCCCATTTTCCCCGCCAGTTCGGACACGATCCTCCAATCCGGCTTCGAGCCGCCCCGGGTCTCCAAGACCGGCCCGAACGTCTGGATCCGGCCTTCCACGTTGACGAACGTGCCGCCGGATTCGACGAAAGTCGCGGCGGGCAGGACGACGTCGGCAATCCCCGCGTTCCCGTCCATGAAGGGCGTCTGGGAGATAAGGAACTCGGGTTTCTCCTCTCCCAGTGCCGGAGCCGGACCAGCGAGATATAGGGCCCGGATCCTTTTCATCCGGACTCTGTCCATGACCAGGTCCCATGTCATGTCCGTCGCGGAAAAAGACTCCCTGAACTCCAGGACCGCGCGTTCGTTGATCGATTCGGCCAGCGGGAAGAGGCGCGCGCCCAAGGCGAGGGCAAGGTTCCAAAGGGACTCCAGGTTTCTCCTCCCTCCCGGCTGCCGGGTGAGTCCCGGCCCGGCAAGGATGACCAGGGGCTTCCTCGCTGACAACGCCGTCGCCAGGGACTCGAGATCTCCGACCGTTATCCCTATAAGGTTCGCAGCCGTTCTTGCCGGAATATTTCTGGAGGTCCCGGCCAACGCCTTCCCGCCCTGGACGAGCCCGGAGAGCGCCGAGAGCAGAACTCCCTCTGAGCCCGGCCGGAGCCTGACGAGCGATGACACGTGGCGGCCGAGAGCCATGGCTCCGAATTGGGCGACATGGAGTCCCGCGCCTTTCCGGAGGGCGGCGAAGACCTCGAGCCAGAGCATTGGGTGACTGACCGGGAGGTCCGCCCCGAGGACAAAAAAGGCTTCCGCGTCGGCGAGCTCGCGGAGGTCGAAGTTCAACGGGAAATCGATTCCGTGCCGGCGAGCCATGTCCCGGCAGTCCTGGACGAGGGATGCTCCCCCCACGGGCCCGACCGCCGTGGTCTTCAACCCCTCCCGGGCAAACTTATAAAGGAGGTAGAGGTCTTCCACCGCGGATTGAGGCGAAACGACCAAGGCCACCTCGTCCCCCTTGAATTCGGACAGCTTGGAGGCGGCGAATTCCATGGCCTTGTCCCAGGAAACGGGGCGATGCCCTTCCCCCGACTTGAGCAGGGGGTCAAGGACGCGTGTCCGGCCCATCACGGCTTCCCTCACCGCGAACCGGCCTTTGACGCAGGCCTGGCCGCGGTTGACCGGCCCATTCTCCGAAGGGCGAGAAGTGAGAACCCGTTTCCCCCTGATCTCGACATCGAGAGTGCACCCCATCCCGCAGAGGGGGCAGATGACGGACCCGGTCTTTTCCGGAAGCATCTCGGGCCGGACCGCCCTTTCCGTGAGCGCGGCCGTGGGGCAGACATCGACGCAGGCCCCGCAGAACTGGCATCCGGATTCGAGGAGCGTCCTGTCGAAAGGCGTTCCGATGACCGCTGAAGGACCCCGCGAGATGAAGGAGATGACCGAAGCGCCGCGGACCTCATGACAGACCCTGACGCACTTCCCGCAAAGGATGCAGAGATTGTTGTTCCTGTCGAAGAACGGATCGTCCCTGCGGATCTCGAGATTCCGGTAGACGGGCTGGAATTGCAGTTTTTCAAGCCCGACCGCCCGGACCACATCCTGGAGACGGCACCGGCCGTTCTCTCCGCAAAGGACACAGCCGGTGACCTCTCCCACCTTACGGATGGTCGATTTCAGGTCATCGCACTTGTCCTTCTCCGCGCAGATCAGGCAGGCGCTGGGATGCTCGGAAAGGATCAAAGACAGGACATTCCTGCGAAGGGTCTGGAGCTCGGGGGTCGTCGTCATCACCTCCAGGCCTTCCTCGGCATAGCTGCTGCAGGCGGGAACAAAGCCTCTCTTCCCTTTGACCTCGACGAGGCACATTCGGCAGCCCGCGAACGAGTCCAGCCGCGGGTGATCGCAGAGGGAGGGGATATCCACTCCATGTTTCCGTGCGGCCTCGAGGATGGTCTTCCGACCCTCCACCTGGACATCGCGGCCGTCGATCGTAAATCTCATCGTTTCTCCGTCTCCCGGGCCGAAACGCGGGCGACCGCCCTGATCTTCCGGGGACAGACCTCGAAACAAGCCCCGCACTTGATGCAAAGCGCTTGGTCCACCGTATGGATTTTCTTGAGTTCCCCGCGGATCGCTCCGACCGGGCAGTTTTTCAGGCAAAGCAGACAGCCGACGCACTTGTCCGGCTCGATGACATAGGCGATCAGATTCTTGCAGACGTGGGCGGGGCAGTTCTTGGCATGGATGTGGGCCTCATACTCGCTCCGGAAATATCGGAGCGTCGTCAGGACCGGATTGGGGGCCGTCTGGCCGAGCCCACAGAGCGACCCCTGCTTGACCGTATTGGCCAGCTCCTCGAGCCGCTCGATGTCCCCCTGCTCCCCCTTCCCTTCGGT
>JALHVH010000345.1 GCA_022867105.1 Candidatus Aminicenantota bacterium | reverse complement strand
CCTCCAGTATCAGCTGAATGAGAGCCTGGCCCTGAGAGCAGGGATCATGCGGGACTGGACGCCCCAGCCCACGGAAAGCATCGATCCCAACCTGCCCGACGCCAATCGCTACGCCCTGACCCTCGGCTTCGGGTACAAGATCGGCCGCCTCCTGATCGACGTGGGCTACCAATATGAAAAATTCGCCGACCGGGAAAGCCCCAACCGGAACATCACCGCGTATCAATTCTACGGCATCAATCTCGGAGCAGGGACCTATAAGACGATGGCCCATCTGTTCGGGATCAGCCTGAGTTACCTGTTTTAGACAATAAAATCTCAGCGGAGGTATGACACATGGCTTATGAGTTCAAGAATTCCAGGGGAGTCAGCTACTTTCTCCACTCCAAGGACGTCAACCTGAAGGGCGGCCGTCTGCAGACGATCTACTTCTTCGCCCGCGACGTCCGGCCCGGCGCCCTGAATGAGGTCCCGGCGGCATACAAGGTCATCGAGACCACCAAGACCGGGATGCCGATCCTGAAAAAGAAATAGCCCAGGGGATCAAATTCCCCATTTGAAGGGGGGGGCCATTTTTGCGAAAAGCGCGCAAGGGTGGCTTCCTGTCCTTTTTTTCTCTCTAACCCTCTTCCTCATCCAGGGCTGCGGCCGGAAAGAGCCCGGCGCTCAGGCCGCTTCCGGGGCCAAGAGGCTCCAGATCGCCGTCATCCCCAAGGGAATGACCCACGAGTTCTGGAAGGCCATCCACGCGGGGGCGGTCAAGGCGGCCCGGGAGCTGGATGTCGGGATCATCTGGAAAGGCTCCCAGAAAGAGGACGACCGGGCCCAGCAGATCACGGTCGTCGAGGACTTCATCAGCCGCGGGGTCGACGGCATCGTTCTCGCCCCCCTCGACGACAGGGCGCTCTGCCGCCCCGTCCAGGACGCGGCCAGGGAAAAGATCCCGGTCGTGATCATCGATTCGGGACTCCAGGGTGAGGACTACATAAGCTTCGTCGCCACCGACAATTACCAGGGCGGGGTCATCGCCGCCAGGCGGCTGGGCGAGCTCCTGGGCGGGAAGGGGAAGATCTTCCTTATCCGCTACCAGGAAGGCTCGGCCAGCACGATGGAGCGCGAACGGGGATTTTATGAAACGGTCACGAAGGACTTCCCGGGACTGACGCTTCTCGTCCAGGACCAATACGCGGGAGCCACGACCGAGACGGCCTACCAGCTGGCCGAGAACCTGCTCGGCCGTTTCCCGGACGTCGAAGGTATCTTCACCCCCAACGAGTCCAGCACGTTCGGGACCCTTCGCGCCCTCCAGGAATCCAGGCTTGCCGGCAGGGTCAGGTTCGTCGGCTTCGACAGCTCGCCCAAGCTCGTCCAAGCCCTCAAGGACAGGCACATCCAGGGCCTCGTCCTCCAGAACCCGATGAAGATGGGATACATGGGCGTCACGTTCATCGTGGCCCACTTGAGGGGAGAGACGATCCCGAAGAAGGTGGACACCGGCGTCTATCTGGCCACTCCGGAGAACATGGAGGACCCGGAGATCCATTCCCTCCTCGAGCCCGACTTCTCCCAATACCTGGAGAAATGAGGGAAACCGGCCTTCTCCCTCCCGTCCTCCGGATGGCCGATATCCGCAAGACCTACGGGGCGACCCGCGCCCTGGACAGTGTCACATTCGAACTCCGGCCGGGGGACGTCCATGCCCTCCTCGGTGAGAACGGCGCCGGCAAGAGCACCCTGGTCAAGGTCCTGAGCGGGGCCGTCAAGCCGGATTCAGGGACGATGTTCATCGAGAACGCCGCTTATGCCCCGTCCGGTCCCCTCGACGGCCGGAGACGCGGCATCTCCATGATCTACCAGGAGCTCAACCTGGCCCCCCACCTGACCGTGG
>JALHVH010000344.1 GCA_022867105.1 Candidatus Aminicenantota bacterium | reverse complement strand
GTGCCTTCATGGCCCATCACCAGGGGATGACTCTCGTGTCCCTTGCCAACGTTCTCCTCGGCGATCCGATGGTGAAACGCTTTCATGCCGACCCGCGCGTGCAGGCCACGGAGCTGCTGTTGCAGGAGCAGGTACCGCGCCTGGTGCCCATCACCCAGCCGCGACCGGTCGAAGAGACCCGCGTGGCCGGCCCGCTGCCCGCGCTGGCCATTCGCCGCTTCTGGTCGCCGCATACGCTGTTCCCTCATGCGCAGTTCCTGTCCAACGGCAACTACACCGCCGTCGTGACGAATGCGGGAGGGGGCGCCAGCTTCTGTCGAGGCCGCGCGGTCACAAGGCACCGGGAGGATCCGACCCGCGACCCGGGGAGCCAGTTCCTCTATCTGCGCGACGTGCGGAGCGGCTCGGTGTGGTCGGCCACTTTCCACCCCACCGCCAAGGAGCCGGAGGAGTACCTGGTCTCGTTCCTCGCGGAGAAGGCGACCTTTCGCCGCCGCGACGACGACATCGCCACCCAGCTCGACATCGCCGTCTCGAACCAGGACGACGTTGAAGTGCGGCGCCTGGCGGTGACCAACCACAGCGATCATCCCCGCGAGATCGAGATCACGAGTTTTGCCGAGATTGTCCTCGCCCCGCCGGCCGACGACCTGGCCCACCCGGCCTTCGGCAAGCTGTTCGTCGAGACGGAATACCTTCCCGAGAGCGCCGCCCTCCTCTGCCATCGCCGGGCGCGCGCCCCGGACGAGCCCGGGGCGTGGGCGATTCACGTCCTGAGCCTCGAAGGACGGAAGCAGGGGCCGGTGGAATGGGAGACCGACCGGGCGCGCTTCCTGGGTCGCGGCCGCGGTCCCGAGAATCCCCAGGCCCTCGACGGACGCTCCTTGTCCGGCACGACCGGGTTCGTACTCGACCACGTCGTCAGCCTCCGGCAGCGCATTCGCCTCGCGCCGGGCGGCTTCATGAAGCTGTCTTTCGCCACGGGGATGGCGCCTTCCCGGGAGACGGCCCTGGCTCTCGCCCGGCGCTACCACGAGCCGAGCGCCGCGGCGCGAACCTTCGCCCTCGCCTTCGCGCATGCGCAGAGCGGCCTCCGCCACCTCGGCATCTCGAGCGAACAAGCCTTGCTCTTCGAACGCCTGGCCTCGCGGGTGCTGTATACCGACGGATCGCTCCGCGCGAGCCCGGAGCTTCTGGCCCGCAACACCCTCGGCCAGGAAGGCCTCTGGCCGCACGGCATCTCGGGCGATCTCCCCATCCTCCTGGTGCGGGTCGTCGAGGAGGATGACCTGCCGCTGGTGCGCCAGGTCCTGCAGGCGCAGGAGTACTGGCGGCTCAAGGGGTTAAGCGCCGACGTCGTGATCCTCAACGAGCACCCCGTGAGCTATCTCGACGAGATGCACGCGCTGCTCGTGGCCCTCCTCGACAATGGACCCTGGAGGACCTGGAAGCACCGGCCCGGCGGGGCTTACCTGCTCCGTGGGGACCGCATGGCTGAAGCCGAGCGCATCCTCCTCGCGGGCGTGGCGCGCGCCGTCCTGAGCGGCGAGCGGGGAGATCTGGCCAACCAACTCGACCGGCCCGATCCCGAGTGGCCGGAGCCGGAGGAATTCGCGCCCTCCGCAGAGTCGAGCTCAGCCGCCGCGTCGCCGGCGCAGGTGGCCGTGCCCCCGCTCGCCCTGGCCAACGGCATGGGCGGCTTCGCCGACGACGGGCGCGACTACGTGGTCGTCCTTGAAGCGAACCAGGAGACACCCCTGCCTTGGGCCAACGTCATCGCCAACCCCGCGTTCGGGACGATGGTCACGGCCTCAGGGTCGGCCTACACCTGGTCGGAGAACAGCCGCGAGAACCGCCTCACGCCTTTCGCGAACGACCCCGTGACCGACCCCACGGCCGAGGCGCTCTTTATCCGCGACGATGAGACCGGAGAGACCTGGTCCCCCACGCCGGGCCCGATGTCCCGCACGGGCGGGGACGGTCGCTTCGTGATTCGGCATTCCGCCGGGCTGACTCGTTTCGCTCGCGTAGCGCACGGCCTGCGCCAAGACCTCGACGTATTCGTAGACGCGAAGGACCCGGTGAAATTCTCACTGCTCACGCTCGCGAACGAAAGCGGAAGGGCACGTCGCCTGAGCGTGTTCGCCTACAACGAGTGGGTGCTGGGGCCGCCGCGGGCGGGCCAGAGCACGCACGTGGTGACCGAGCTCGACTCCGCGACCGGAGCGGTCCTGGCCAGGAATCCCTACAACCAAGAGTTC
>JALHVH010000343.1 GCA_022867105.1 Candidatus Aminicenantota bacterium | reverse complement strand
GCTGGGGTTTTGTCTTCGTCCAGGCCCACCTGGAGGAAATCGATCTGGTGCAGCGAATACCGACATACCGCCGGTATATGGGCCAGGTCCCCCGCTTTTTCCCGCGTTTTTAGAAAAGAGGATGAGAAACGATGCAGGCGAAAGCGAGCTTGTTTGAAATCGGATCATGTTTTCATCCCAGAGTATGGGCGTGACGTGCGTGGAAAGGAGCCGGCCGGGCGATGGGATTGCAGGCCCTATTATTCCGCGGTAAACTCGATCCGACGGCGGACGGCGGCCTCGCAGACCTTGCAGTACGGCTTCAAGCCCTTGGTGAACATCAAGCAGTCCGCGGCGGGACGGAAAAAGCCTTTCGCCGCGTAGCCGGCGCCCTCGAAAGCTCCGACTTTGCCGGCGTATCGGCTTTGGGCCAGGAATCGATCGACCCATTGCGACTGTTCACGTGACATGCGCTCGGCCTCGTCTTCCGCCTTGGCAACGTCGGCCGGAGGCGCTCCGCTTCGCTTCATCTTCGCGATCTTCTCGTTCATCTCCCGGCGGGCTTTCTGGTAGGCGAGATCTTTCTTGTCGAACTCGTCCTTCTCCCACGGCGTCGGGACCTCGATGCCCGGCGTGGCCAAGCTTTTCCATTTCAGATTCTTGGGGTCGAGAAGGGCCGTGATGTTGGCTTCGAGCGGCTCGATGTTCTTCGGATAGAACTCGTTATAGGCAACGTCCGAAGTGTAGTATTCGTCGGCCAGGCCGGCGAAGGAATGTCCGAACTCATGGAGGAGGAGGTATTCAAACCACGGACTATCGACGGTGAACGTGCAGTACATATGATAAATGCCCCCGCCGCCGTAGCGACCATGATTGATCATGACGGCCAGAGCGTCATAGGGCACGTGGGCGGCGATGTCGCACAAGCTCTCGTTGTCCTCGGTCAGGATATAGCGGTCCGAGCCAAGAGAATCGAACGTGGCGTTGACGGCCGTGTTTTTATAGCGGCCGTAGCCGGGTTCATCGCATCCGCTCTCATCGGAAGGCTTCCATACACCGGTGATGTTGAACTTGTCCTTCATGCTCTTGAACGGCTCCTGGCTGAAGAACGCGCGGACGACTCGGTCCAGGTCCGATCGAAGCTTGGATTCTTCTTGGGCCGTATAGCCTTCGGCAATGAAAGCCACGTCCGTCCTTTGATGCGGGTCGCCGTTTTTCAGCAGGTCGAAGACTTTGACGCCGGCGCTCAAGGGTTTCCTGAGAACTGTGATCGAGCGCGGGTCGATTTCGCAGGAGAAGACCGGATGAAGAGCGTTTTGGCGGTCGCGGGATTCCAACGCGAACTTGATTTTGTTCTTGGGACAGGGAATGAGCGCCGATTCGTGATAGACTTTCTCGATTCCTTCGAGCGCCGCCTTCGTGGTCTGGTATTCGCCGAAATAGGCGTCGAAGCCCCTGGAAAAGATGAGCGTTCCGGAAGCCAGGTCATACACCTTGACGCAGAAGCGGCCGTTGTCGAACCCGTCGATGAGGTGATTCTTGCTTCCCGCCCAGATCCCCTGGATAAGGACCCGATCGAGCGCGGCCGTTTCTTCGGTCGCGCTGCCGAAATGATCATAATCCACGCGCAGGGTTTGATCGATAAAATATTGATCGAACGTCCCCGGCCCTTGCGCGAAAGACGCCGGCGCCGACGTGAGGATGAAGACAAGCAGGAGACATAGCCTCTTCATTTTTTTCTCCTTTATCGTTCCCTTCCATACAGAGACAGCCGCATGGTCGCGTTGAGGCTGAGGAACCGCGATTTTCATGTTCCTCTGCCGGGCGTCCATGCCGGTCCTCATTTTACACGAACCGGGGCAAATTTACAAAATCGGAGACACCATGCCAATTACCGAATGACCGGGTTTTTCATGGGGAAATGGGCTTCGATTTTTTATTCGGAAATGGATAGGGTGTCCCCAATTTGTTGCCGGGCGATCGTGATCGGAGGGGGGCCGCGAATCGGGTTGACAAGGCGGGCGGGCTCCGTCTAGAGTATGGGCGTGACGCGCGCGGAAAGGAGTCGGCCGGCGATGGGATTTGAGGAAGAGTCTTCGTCTTACATCCGATCGCGCGGAGAGTGGGCGCGGGACCTCCTTTGCCGGCTGATAGCCTTCCGCAGCACGACCGGCGCGGAGCGTGACGTGCAGGAGCACGTGCACGGCCTTCTCACAAGCGCCGGATTCCCCGCCGAGCTTGCCCCTGTCGACGAGGACATCGTGAGCGACCGCGACTACACGACGGTCCCCGGTCACGAGAGCTATCGGGGGAGGCCGAACGTCTTGGTGAACCTGCCCGGTTCGGGCAGCGGAAGAAGCGCCCTCGTCAACTCGCATACCGACGTTGTCCCCGGCCCTGATAAGCTGTTCGACGCGAGATGCGAACATGGTGTCGTCCACGGTCGAGGCGCGTGCGACGCCAAGGGCCAGGTCGTGACGATAATGCTCGCGCTTTCCGCTCTCAAGGAACTCGGCATCCGACTCAAGGGAGACGTGCAGGCGCAGTTCGTGATCGAAGAAGAGGCCGGCGGCAATGGTTCTCTTTCGACCATCATCCGGGGAAATCGAGCGGACGCCGCGGTCGTGCTCGAGCCGACCGGCCTGGGCGTCTGTCCCGCGAACCGAGGCGCCGTCTGGTTCAAGCTCGTTGTGACCGGCAGATCGGTCCACATGGGCCGATACCGGGAGGGCGTGAACGCCGTCGATGAAATGCTGGGCCTGGTTTCTGTCCTCAAAGACTACGAGACGTTTCTCAGGGACGCGTCGAAGGGCCATCCGCTGTTTCCCGACGATCCCAGCCCGGTCGTCGTGAACGTCGGCGAGATCCGGGGCGGCGACTGGCCCTCGACGGTCCCCGGCGAATGCCTCGTCGAGGGCGGCATAGCGTTTCTTCCGAATCGCAATATCAGGCGGATCCGGGAAGAGATAAGCGCCCTGATAGAGTCCAAGGCCACTCCCTGGGCGCGGGAGCATCATAGCTTTGAGTTTGCGCGGCTCCATAACGAGGCCTTCGAGACCCCTATCGAGCATCCCGCCGTCAGGTGTTTTCATCGGGCCGCCGAATCGGTGTTGGGCCACCAAGAACTCAAGGGCTGGGTGGCTTCCTGCGACGGGCGGCTGTTTTATCACAGGGGACGGATGCCGACGATCGTCTTCGGCCCGGGAGACCTGGGCCACGCCCACTCGCCGGACGAGCAAATAAGAATGGGGGACATTCTCCGCGCCGCCGAGGTGCTCGTGAAGTTTCTCGTCGATTGGTGCGGCGTCGAGGAGTCGGAGCAGGAGGCATAAGATGTCCGTTAGAATCGCCGTCGTGGGAGCGGGGAAGTTCGGCCAAATGCACCTGGACGTGTTCACCCAGCTCGGTACCACCGGCGTCGCCGAACTTGCCGCCATCGCCGAGGCGAACCCCAAGAGAGCGGAAGAACTCCGGGCCCAATATCATGGCTGCCCCGTCTATACCGACTTTCGCGAGATGCTCGGGAAAGAGACCCTGGACGCGGTGAGCGTCGCCACTCCCGACCACCTCCACCGCGAGATCGCCGTCGCGGCGGCCAGGGCGGGGATGCACGTGCTGGTGGAGAAACCTCTGGACGTGACCGTCGAGGGCTGTGCCGAGATGGTGCGGGCCGCTAAAGACGCGGGTGTCCTACTGCAGGTCGATTTCCATAAGCGCTACGACCCCGATCACCAGGCTATCGAGCGGCGCGTGCGGTCCGGCGACCTCGGCGACGTCCTCTACGGCAGTGTCTACATGGAGGACCGCATCGAAGTGCCGAGCGAGTGGTTCCCGCACTGGGCGGCCGCCTCCTCTCCCGCCTGGTTCCTGGGAGTGCACTTCTACGACCTCGCGCGCTGGATCGTCAAATCGGAGGCAAGGAGCGTCTATGCCACCGGGACCAAGAACACCCTGCTCCGGGATTACGGGATCGACACGTACGACTGCATCAACGCCAAAGTGGATTTCGAAAACGGCGCCGCCTTCGCGTTCGACACAAGCTGGGTCCTTCCCAAGGGATTCGAGGCCATCGTGAACCAGGCGATACGCGTGGTCGGCACAAAGGGCGTCTTCGAGTGCGACAGCCAGGACCGGGGGTCCCGCTCTTGCCTGGGCCTGGAGGGAATGGCCACCTACAACAACAACTTCAGACGCGAGGGCTTCGACACGTACGGCCGCAAGGTGCTCCGCGGCTATGGCGTCGAGAGCATCGAAGACTTCGCCTGGAACGTTGCGTTCCTTAAGAACGGCAAAGGCCTGAATAGCCTCAAAGGCTGTTGGGCATCCGGGGAGGACGGGCTCGAGGTCACGCGCATCGCTGTCGCCGTGCATGAGAGCATAAGGTCCGGCCAAGTGGTCAGGTTGAGGTAGGAACATGGCGAATTACGATCTGACTCCGGTGGACGTGCCTCGCGTCGAAACGAAATACAGGACCATAAGGACGAAGATCCCGGTGCCGGAGTCTATCCCCATTTTCGAGGCGCTCCGGACGAGCGAGCCTCAGTCCATGATGGGTCAGCCGCCCGTTGTCTGGCATAAAGCCGAGGACTTCATCATCCATGACAAGTGGGGGAACCGCTGGATAGACTGGTCGAGCTGTGTCCTGGTGGCCAACGCCGGCCACGGCAGGCCCGAGATCAAGGACGCCCTGAAAAGCATCATCTCCCAGGGCCTCGTCGCGAGCTACGTATTCGTCCACGAGCAGAGGGCCGAGCTCTGCGGGATGCTGCGGGCGCTCGCCCCGGACCCGGAGACTACCAAGGTGTTTCTTCTATCGACGGGTAGCGAGGCCACCGAAAACGGCATCAAGCTCGCCAAGACCTATGCCCTCGAGAAATACGGCCCCGGGCGGAAATACCTCGTCTCCTTCCAAAACGCCTTTCACGGCCGCACGATGGGCGCGCAGCTCGCGGGCGGCATGGACAGGCAGAAGACGTGGATGGTCGACCGCGATCCCACCTTCGTGCAGGTCCCGTTTCCGGACGGCTACAAGAACGAGGACACGAGCTTCAATCTCTTCCTCTCCATCCTCAAGGAGAACGGGATCACTCCGGACGAGATCGCCGGAGTCATGACTGAAAGCTACCAGGGCGTGGGGCCGGACTTCCTCCCGGTCGAATACGCGAAGCAGCTCGAAGGGTTCTGCCGTGAGAACGGCATCGTCACTATCTTCGACGAGGTCCAGTCGGGTTTCGGCAGGACCGGCAAGATGTTCTGTTTCGAGCACTACGGCGTGAAGCCGGACCTCATCTGTTGCGGCAAAGGCATATCCTCCTCCCTGCCGATCTCGGCGGTCATCGGCCGGGACGACATCATGGGAATCTACCCGCCCGGCGCGATGACGTCCACGCACTCGGCTTCTCCCTTGCCGGTGGCGGCGGCCATAGCCAATCTGAAGATCCTCCTCAAAGAGAACCTTGCGGAACGGGCCGCCAGGATGGGCGAAATTTTGATGCCCAGGCTGGGCAGGATCCAGAAAAAGCACCCGGCGAGGCTTGGGTGTTTGCATGGCAAGGGGCTCGTCGCGGGTATCCAGGTCGTCAAGCCCGGCACGAAGACTCCCGACCCGGATACAGCCATGGCGATTAACACAGCCTGCGTGCGCAAGGGCCTTCTGATGTTCGCGCCTGTCGGAATAGCCGGCGAATGTCTAAAGATAGCTCCGCCGCTCACGATCGCCGAAGACGCCCTCATGGAATCGGCGCAGGTCTTCGAGGAAGCCATAGACGAGGTGTTGGGATGACAAGCGATATCTTCGGATTGAACGGAAGGACGGCCGTCATTACGGGTGGGGGAGGGGTCTTGGGCAGATCCATGGCAGGGGCCCTCGCGGAGCGCGGAGTGACCGTCGCCCTCCTGGATCTTCGTGAAGGGGCCTCGATCGAGGCGGCAAGGGAGATCGTCGATAAAGGGGGCCGGGCGATCGGCGTGCCCTGTGATGTCCTTGACAAAGAGAGCCTGGAGGCCGCCAAGGCGAGAGTGATTCATGAACTCGGAGGTGTCGACATTCTGATAAACGGCGCGGGTGGAAACGACCCCAAGGCGACCACATCCAAAGAGACTCTCGAGCGCAAGGACCTTATCGAAGCCGTCGACGGACTCAACACGTTCTTCGACATCGGCGCCGCCGCCATCCGGTCCGTTTTCGACCTCAATTTTCTCGGAACGTTCCTCGCGGCCCAGACATTCGGCAGGGTGATGGCGGAATGCGGCAGGGGAGTCATCGTCAACGTCTCGTCAATGAGCGCCTTCATGCCGCTCACCAGGGTCCCCGCCTACTCGGCCGCAAAGGCCGGCGTCTCCAACTTCACCCGGTGGCTCGCGACGCATTTCGCCCCGCTCCATATCCGGGTCAACGCCATCGCTCCCGGCTTCTTTCTGACCGGCCAGAATCGGTTCCTGCTGACGGACGAGCGAACCGGCGAGCTGACCGCGAGAGGCGCGACGATCATCGCCCATACGCCGATGGGCCGCTTCGGCAGGCCCGAGGATTTGGCCGGCGCTCTGGTTTGGCTCGTTTCCGACGCGTCGGCTTTCGTGACCGGGATCGTGCTTCCTATCGACGGCGGTTTTTCCGCGTTCTCGGGGGTCTAGGAACATCATGATCACAAACCGAATCCTCCCATCCATCATGAGGGCGGTCGTGCTCGAGGCGCCTCGAAAACTGACCTATCGCGACATTCCCGTCTGGCCCGTCGAATCCTTCGGCGACCCGGACATGGTGCTCGTCAAGGTCGCCGCCTGCGGGGTTTGCGGCTCCGACTTTCGTTACTACGCGGGTGAGAACCCCTGGGCCATGCACACCCTCGGACGCCACATGGACAATCCCGCGAACATCGTCCTTGGCCACGAGTTCGCAGGCGAGGTCGTGGCCGTCGTCAACAAGAAAAACGAATATCTTCTGGGCAAGCGGGTCGCCCCGATATGCTCGAAGGTCTGCGGGACGTGTTCCGAGTGCCGCTCGGGGCGAACCCAGCTCTGTCCCAACACCGTGCATCTCGGCCACGGCCAGGGGTGGGGGAAACGGGACTTCTACCCCGGCGCGTATGCCGAGTATGTCCCCGCGTGGGCCGGCGGATGTTACGTGATTCCGGATAGCCTGACTTACGAGGAAACAGCGATGATGGACATTCTCGCCGTCTGCGTCCACGTCGCCCATCAGGGAGATATCCATCCGGGCAGGCCCGTCCTGATGATGGGAGCGGGCCCCGCCGGCAACGGCATCGCCCAGGCCGCGCGAAACCTGGGAGCCAGCAAGGTCGTCATCACCGACATCGCCGACGCGGCGCTCGACGCGGCCCACGAACAGGGGATCGATGTCGTCGCCGACGTGCGCGGTAAGAGTCCCGGCCGGCTTGCGGACGAACTCTCGTTCCTGGCGCCCGAAGGGTTCGGCAGTGTTTTCGATAGCATCGGCACAAAAGACAGTTTCGACCTCGGGCTGAAGCTTCTCGGCAGGAGTGGAACGCTCGTCAACATGGCCGTCCATGACCAGGAGATGCCGGTGAACTTCCTCCGTCTTGGAAGCGAGCGCAGGATCACGACGAGCTCGAACTTCGCGACGGGCGATTATCCTCTGGCGCTCGGCTGGCTTGAAAGCGGCCGGTTCAAGGTGAAAAACTGGCTGACCGAAATCAGGCTCGAGGACGTTCCGCGGACGTTCGCCGAAGGGAACGCGCACTCGGGCGGCAGGCAGGCCTTCAAGCTCGTCATCAAGTTGTGATGTGAAGGGAATGATCGTATGAACAAGCTCATCGCCCTCGTCGGGATCGTTTTTATGATCTCATGCGCCCCCCGCCAGGAATCCAAGATCCGCTGTTACGCATGGCTTGGCGGACCCGGAAAGGCCACGGACACCGAACTCAAAGCCAAGTTCAACGACCTTAAAAGGAAAGGGATCGACGGATTGCTGTATTCGGCCGGCCATGACCCTGAGACCTACAAACGCGTCGGAAAGATCGTCAAAGACGCGGGCATGGAGTTTCATGCGTGGATCCCCACGCTCATCCAACAAAATAATCCCAAACTGAGACCGGAATGGTACGCCGTGAATGGTCTTGGCGAATCGGCCTTTGATAAGCCCGCCTATGTCGCCCATTACCAATTTGTCTGCCCGGCCCGCGCAGAGGTTCATCAATTCCTGGAAGAATTATACGGCCGCATCGCGGACATCCCGGAGGTCGACGGCATCCACCTGGATTTCATACGGTTTCCGGACGTCATTCTTGCCCGGGGCCTATGGAAAAAATATGGCCTGGTCATGGACAGGGAGTATCCGCAATTCGATTACTGTTATTGCGACACATGCGTTTCGGACTTTAAGGCCCAAACCGGCATCGATATCAGGGCCGTTGAAGATCCTTCGCAAGTGGAGGCGTGGAAACAATTCCGCTACGACCTCATCACGAACCTCGTCAACCGTCTGACGAAGGGGATCCACGCTAAAAACAAGCAAATCACCGCCGCCGTGTTCCCGGGCCCCAATTCAATAGCCAAGAAGATCGTCAGGCAGGAATGGGACAAATGGGACATCGACGCCTTCTTTCCGATGAATTACAACGATTTTTATCTCGAGGGGACAAAGTGGATCGGCGAGATGTGCCAAGAAGGCGTGACCGCGCTGGGCAACAAAAAACCGCTCTACAGCGGTCTGTTCATTTGTCCCGCGCCCGAAAAGAAGGCCGGCGAACCCGATCCCGAAAATCACGGCTTGGTGCCTGAAGAATTGGAAGCCGCCATATGGGAGTCCATGAAAAACGGCGCCGCGGGAATATGTCTTTTCACTCCCGACAGGATGACGGAGGCCGATTGGGTCGTATTTAAAAAGGCTATACATAAAACGTAAGAGAACCCCTTGAGGAAATGGGCAAAACAGTTGTCTGTCTTCAATCTCACGTGATAAGATTCCGTTCCGGGAGGCCATAAAGACTTCCGAAATATGCTTATAACTCGTGAATTCAGTATGAGTCTCCCTATTTTTCAAAGGGAGGAGTCTGTCCATGGATATTGTCGAAAAGACCGATAGATTACCGATAATCCGCTTGAGAGGACGTGTCGGCCGCAGCCGGGTCGCGGCCGGCTCGCATCACGCTTCATGGCCCATGATATGCGCACTCGTCCTGGGGTGGCTGCCGGGACCCGCTTCTTTCGCCCAGGATTACGATCAGAAAGAGTTGGTCAGCCGTCAACTCGAGTTTACGCGGGCCAACTATACGAAGTACGACTACCGCATCCCCATGCGGGACGGCGTCAAGCTCTTCACGACGGTTTATGTGCCCAAAGATTCCAGCCAGACCTTTCCGATACTGATGCAGCGGACGCCTTATTCGATCTCTCCTTACGGGATCGACAACTACCGGCCCGTGCTCGGCCCTTCCGAGGGTTTCGAGAAAGAGGGTTTCATCTTCGTCTACCAGGATGTGCGCGGGCGATATTTATCCGAGGGGGAGTTTATCGATATTCCCTATCACAAGACCCGGTTTGCGGGCCCTGCGGACACGGATGAGAGCACGGATACCTATGACACCATTGACTGGCTCGTAAAACATGTCCCCAACAACAACGGGAAAGTAGGCATTTCGGGGATCTCGTATTCGGGCTTCTTCGCCGCTTTCGGAATGATCGATGCCCATCCCGCTCTCAAGGCGGCCTCGCCCCAGGCCCCGGTGGGTGACGTCGCGGACGGGGATGATGCCTACCACAACGGCGCCTTCTTCCTGGCGGCCAATTTCGGTTTCTACACGGTTTTCAAGCCGCGCCTGGCCGAGCCTTCCCGCCCGGAGAGGTTCGCCCGTTTCAACTTCGGCACGCCGGATGCTTACGACTTCTATTTGCGCATGGGCCCGCTCTCTAACAGCAACGAGAAGTATCTCAAGAACGAGAACCCGTACTGGAACGATACCCTCGAACATGCCAACTATGATGAGTTCTGGAGGTCCCGCGCTCTCGCTCCATACATGAAAAACATCAAGCCGGCAGTCCTGTTCGTAGGCGGCTGGTTCGATGCCGAGGACCTTGCCGGTCCGCTGAAGCTCTTCCGCGCCCTGGAGAAGAACGGACCGTCCGCTCCCAACACCCTGGTCATGGGTCCGTGGCTTCACGGCGGATGGGCGGACATGGACGGCGCCAAGCTCGGCAACCTGGACTTCGGCTCCAAGACCGGAGAGTTCTTCCGCGACAACATCGAACTGCCTTTTTTCGTATACCACCTGAAAGACAGAGGCAACGGTCTGAAGACATCGAAGGAAGGAATGATCCCGAAAGCCTGGCTTTTTGAGACGGGAACGAATCAATGGCGGCGATTTGACACCTGGCCTCCGAAGGCGGCCCGCGAAAAGACCCTTTATCTTAGCCCGGGAGGCAAACTGTCCTTCGAGGCGGCTCCGGACACGGGCAGCGGGTTCGATGAATATCTCAGCGATCCGGACAAGCCCGTGCCGGTTCTTGGTCGCATAGGGAAGGGCATGCCGGGCGACTACATGGCTGAGGATCAGAGATTCGCTTCCCGGCGTTCCGATGTCCTGGTCTACGAAA
The DNA here is from genome assembly GCA_022867105.1 of Candidatus Aminicenantota bacterium. Taxonomy (GTDB): domain Bacteria; phylum Acidobacteriota; class Aminicenantia; order Aminicenantales; family Saccharicenantaceae; genus JALHVH01. Next base: position 2,223 of record JALHVH010000343.1, on the reverse strand, counting down.
CGGAACCTCTGGACCATGACATCACGATCGCGGGGCCGATCACGGCGCTGCTCAAGGTGTCCACTTCGGGCACGGACTCGGACTTCGACGTGAAGTTGATCGATGTCTATCCGAACGATTATCCGGATCCGGATCCGAACCCGGCGGAGATCCATCGGGCGGGCTATCAGCAGCTCGTCCGCGGGGAGCCGTTTAGGGGCAAATTCCGCAACAGCCTGGAAAAGCCGGAACCTTTCATCCCGCACAGACCGGAGAAGATCGAGTTCGTGATGCCGGATGTCTGCCACACGTTCCGCCCCGGCCACCGGATCATGGTCCAGATCCAGAGTTCCTGGTTTCCGCTGACGGACCGGAATCCCCAGAAATTTTTAGATATTCCGAAGGCTAAGGCCTCGGACTTCGAGAAGGCGGTCGAACGCGTTTATCGCGGAGGAAAAGAGGGGTCAAGAATTCGGGTGTTGGCGTTGGACTAGTCCCATTCGGCCTCTCAACGGAAGGTTTTATGAGTTTTTTAAAAAAGTTTTTTTACCTGGCTTTTGTTCTCGGTCTCACAACACTCTTCACCGCAGATGAATGGGCTCAAAAGCGGGCTGAAGCGGCGGTTCGTTTTCGGGAGTTCTGCGATGAGAGAATCAAAGGATTCTCTCTCGACAGCACAAGAGAAGAGCGTCAAATAGAAGCCGCGCTTAAAAAACTGGCCGACCCCAAGGTTTATGAAAAACACTTGAGATTTCTGACGGAAGAGCCTCATATCGCGGGCAGCAAGCGGAATTACGAACTCGCCGTGTATGTCAGGGATAAATTCAAGGAATACGGCCTCGAGGACGTGGAACTCGTCGAATATCAGGTCCTCCTTTCTTTTCCCAAAGATATCATTGTGGAAATGGTCGAACCTGCTCTTTTCAAGGCCACTTTGAGGGAAGAAGGCTATCCCGTCGACAAGGATTCTTTTAACGGTCAAGTGAGCATCGGGTTCAATGCCTATTCGGCCTCCGGCGAAGTCACGGCTCCCGTGGTCTATGCTTATGGCGGGAATCCGGAGGATTACGACAGGCTGTCGGAGATGGGGATCGACATCAAAGGCAAGATCGCCCTGGTCCGTTACTCAGAGCCCTACAGTTATAGGGGTTTCAAAGCCCTGACGGCCCAGCGGAGGGGCGCCGCCGGCCTGCTTATCTATTCCGATCCCAAGGATGACGGCTTTGTGCGCGGCGATGTTTTTCCCAATGGGCCTTGGGGGCCGGAAAGCCACATTCAACGAGGCGGCATCCCATTTGATTTCATTATTCCCGGAGACCCGCTGACTCCCGGCTGGGCTTCGATCCCGGGAGCCAGGCGTCTGAAGCCGGAGGAGTCGGAAATCCTGCCCAAGATCATGGCTGTTCCCCTCTCACATAAGGAAGCGCGGCCGTTTTTAGAGAATCTGGCCGGTCCGGCCGTCCCTCAGGAGTGGCAGGGAGGGCTGCCTTTGACCTACCACGTCGGTCCGGGCCCGGCCAAAGTTCATCTCAAGGTGGAAATGGACAATTCCGTCGGCTCCATATGGAATGTCGTCGGCAAAATCAAGGGACGGGAAGAGCCTGAAAAATGGGTCGTCCTCGGGAACCACCGGGATGCCTGGGTTTACGGGGCCGTCGACCCGAGCAGCGGCACCGCGGCCATGCTTGGTCTCGCTCAGAACCTGGGACAGTTGGTGAAAGACGGCACCCGGCCAAAGAGGAGCCTTATCTTCTGCAACTGGGACGCCGAGGAGAACACCCTGACCGGTTCAACGGAATGGGCGGAGCAGCATGCGGACAAACTGAAGAAAGACGGCGTCGTGTACATCAACGTCGATTCTGCCGCGAGCGGACCCAATTTTGGGGCGGCAGCCGTGCCTTCGCTTGGCGATCTCATGCTGCAAATCACCCATGAAGTTTTGGATCCCTGCACGGGGGAAACGATTTATGAGGCCATGAAACTGTTCAAACAGGGCAAGGATCAAACGGGGGAAACCCGTCTCATCGAGACTCGGGTCGGAAGCGGCAGCGACCATACGGCCTTTCTGAATTTCGTCTGCATGCCGGTCCTGGGAATGGGCTTCGACGGCCCTTACGGAGTCTACCATTCCCAGTATGATGATTTTTACTGGATGTCGCATTTCGGCGACCCCGAATTCCGCTATCACGCGACCCTGGCAACGCTTTGGGGAATGGCGGCTTTAAGGCTGGCCAATGCCCAAAT
>JALHVH010000342.1 GCA_022867105.1 Candidatus Aminicenantota bacterium | reverse complement strand
GGGCTGGGCGGCCATGATCCGGAAGGTCTATGAGGTTGACCCGATGGTCTGCCCCAAGTGCGGGGGGACGATAAAGATTATCGCCTTTATCAAGGAGTATCAGGCGATCGATAGGATTATGGCCCATCTGAAGCTGACGTTTGTGGCGGCGAAGCCTCCGCCCTCCCATGTCTTCGAGCAGGTTGCGCTCATGGCGGCCGAGGCTAGCGGGGAGCATGCCTAAGCTTTCGTGATCATGGAGAGGGGGCGTCTGTGAGCTTTCGGCCTGCGCGAGAGGGCTTGCGACCCAAAGAGGAATATGAGAAGGAATTCAACGAGCACGGCCTCGACCGGATCGAGGTCCGTCACGACAACTGAGTAAAAAAAGTGGAGCCGTGTTTGCGACCCCGGACGATGCCGGGAGTCTTAGTACCGCCGGCCGCCGCCGAAACCGCCGGACCTTGAGCTGTCCGTGCGCGGTTTGGCCTCGTTGACCTTGGCCGTCCGGCCCTTCAGGTCCTTGCCGTTCAGCATGGAGATGGCCTTTTCGGCCTCGCTCCCGTTCGGCATCTCGACGAAGCCGAAGCCACGGGACTCGCCGCTGAACTTGTCCTTGATGACGGAGGTTGTCGCCACTTCGCCGAACGCCTGGAAGACTTCCCTCAGGTCGTTCTCGTTGACGGTGTTGGATAGGTTACCCACGTAGATGTTCATTCTCGTCTCCTTTCGACGATGGAAAGACTCTCCCGAGCCTTCCCGGTTCTTAAAGATTCTTGAACGTCATAAAGGAGAGGAGTGTGTGACCGATCAGGGCCTCTGGCCCCTTCCTTTACTCATTCAGGTGTTGATAGCTAGGATTTCCCCTTGCTTATTAACACCCATATTATACCACGGCTTTCGGAATCTTGCCCGGTTCTGTGGATCGTTTTATTTGTAACCCGCTGATTACACCGGGCGACGAGAGCATTGCAAGTGTGCCCGCGCAGAGAATCGCGACGAATATGATCCGGGAGATTTTCATGGAGCCTCCTCGTTTTCCGGGTCTCCGTTACCGAAGATGGTAAGTCCGTGGTGCAGGCGATGTCAAACCGCGTCCCCCGGTCAAGTTGACTTTGGCCCGGGGGGCGGCATAATGTGCTGGGAGCGGACCGGGCGGTTGGCTCCGGACCGGGACATATGACAAACAAGAGAGCACCCCTTCGTGGCACCGGGTTCTCCCCGAAAGAAGTCCTGTTCGCGTCCATGACGGACTGCAACCTGAATTGCGCCCATTGTTCGGTCGAGCGGGGAAAGGCCCGGCTACCGATACCGGCGGCCGTGAAGTTCCTGCGGTCCTGCCGGAAGGCCGGCGTCGAAAGGGTCGGGTTCACCGGCGGCGAGCCGTTCCTGAACACGGAGTTCCTCTTCGCCCTGACCGAATGCGCTGTCGCGTACGGTTTCCTGTTCGGAATGGTCACCACGAACGCGGCCTGGTTCAGGAGCGCGGGGCGCCTTCGGCGGACCCTGAAGGAATTGTTCGACCGGGGTTACGACGGGTCCTTCGGCGTCAGCGTGGACGCGTTCCATGGAAAGGACCCGGCGAAGCCAGCCTTGTTCATCGCAACGGCTTCTGACATATGGAACCGGCCGGATATCGCCCGTGTCATCGCGGTCAGAGGGG
>JALHVH010000341.1 GCA_022867105.1 Candidatus Aminicenantota bacterium | reverse complement strand
GATTCGGCCGAAATCGTCCGCGGACAAATGAAGGAAGGAAAGACCCTGGAGCAAATCAAGGCGGCAGGGGTGCCGGATCGCCTGGCTCCCTGGACCAAGGGATTTCTCCCCACTCCTGATTGGTTGGAACTGGTGTATCGGAGTCTCGAGAAACATAAATCGTCATAGTCCTATGGGCGCGCCGGCCATGAGCACGATGGAATATCGGATCGCTGGTTTCATGCTCCTCGTCTCCGTGACGGCAGGAGGATGCGCCCTTGCGGACCGAATGAGCGGCGTCTCCGATGCGAGGACATTGCAAGAAACCGGCGAGCCCGCGGAAGCGACGATATTAAAAATCTGGGACACGGGCATGACCGTTAACGATGACCCCGTCGTCCGTTTTTTACTCGAAGTGCGCCCTGCCGGAAAACCGGTTTATCAAGCTGAGACCAAGCTGCGGATATCACGGCTCGACATCCCGCGATTTCAACCGGGAGCCGTGATGCCGGTGAGGATCGATCCGCGTAATCCGAAGCACGTGGCCCTCGACATCTATGACTACGGAAAACACAATAAATCTCCGCATTAGAGGGTTTCCGTAAGAACTTCAATAGACCTCCGATGCCCCGACGTCCTGACCTCCTCTCGGGTTCTTGTCTGGAGCACTAATTCTCTGCTTCCGTTCAGCCTGACGGCCCGGGATTCCTTGACCAGAGAGGAAAATCACCGCGCCGCGGACACTTTGAATATTGGCCCGAAAAGGGGTATCTTGGATCTCGGGAGGTCCAAGATGGACGGAGAGCTCATCCCGAAAGCCGCGGACATCCTGAGGAAGGCCAAGCGCGTGGCGGTGCTCACGGGGGCCGGGATCTCGGCCGAATCCGGAGTCCCAACCTTTCGCGGAAAGGACGGCTTGTGGCGGCAGTTCCGGGCCGAGGACCTGGCCTCGCCCGAAGCCTTCGCCCGCGACCCGAAACTCGTCTGGGAGTGGTACGACTGGCGGCGCGGCTTGATCGCCGGATGCGCCCCCAACCCCGGCCACAACACGCTGGCCAAATGGGAGAAAGTCATCCCCGACTTCATTCTCATCACCCAGAATGTGGACGGACTTCACCCGCTGGCCGGCACGACAAACCTCCTCGAGCTCCACGGCAATATCTGGAAAGTGCGCTGCGCCAACGAGGGCACAGTTTTAGATAACCGCGACGTCCCGCTGCGTGAGATTCCGCCGCGATGCCCCGACTGCGGCGCCCTCCTCCGCCCTCACATCGTCTGGTTCGGAGAGATGCTCGACCAGGCGGTCGTCGGCCGCGCCGTCGCCGCAAGCGCGACCTGCGAAGTGATGCTCGTCGTCGGAACCTCGGCCATCGTCCATCCCGCCGCTTCGCTCCCCCTCTATGCCGCCGAAGCCGGCGCGGCCATAATCGAAATTAATCCCTATCCGACGCCGCTCACGCCGCACGCCGATGTGTCGCTCCGTGGACCCGCCGGTGAGATCCTCCCTCTCATCGACCGGGAGTTCTAGCCTTTTCGCCAATTCGACTTCACCAAAGGCAGGCAGCGCGACCGGAAATATATTGCCGGCGTGGTCAAAAAAGGAAGGAAGTTGCCCGGACGACGGTTCTATGAGTGCTTACCCTTGAAGTTGTAGATCCTCTGGGTCAGGCCGCCGTTGATCTTGATGTTGAAATAAGAGATCAGGTTGGTCAGGTCCTTCTTGTATTTGGTCACGTAGCGGACGAAATCGATCTCCTTCTTGGACCTGAGCAGGTTTTCGAACTCGGCCACCTCGTCGTGGAGCTCGATGAGGAAATGGTTGATCGTCCGGTATTGGGCGTTGATCTCGATGAGGTCCTTGCCGGAGAGTTTGCCGAAATCGACGAGCGGCGGCAGGGCCTGCAGAATGAGCAGGCTCTCCGTATGCAGTTCGTTGACCGATTCCCGGATCTCCTGGAAGAAGGACCTGTAATCCTGCGGGTTTTTCATCCGGACAGGGACCCGCTCGAGGAGCCGATCGTACTGGCCCTTCAGAGAGATGATGTATTCCTTGACCCCCAAGTATTTCCGTTTGAAGTTGAAGAGGTCGATGAAGTCCCTGCCGATGTAGATCTTGTCCTCGTAGTGGCTCAGGAGCTCCTGGGGGGAATGCGTGTAATATTGGATCTCATACCGCCGCCCCTCGGAGTCCCTCTCCCTGAGGCGCGCCAGCACAAGGAAGCCGTTCTGCTCGATGAAGTAGCTGCTCGTGTCGATGAGCACAGAGTACATAGCCAGGTTCTGGATGATGTACTCCTTGAGGTGGTTGAGGAGCCCCTCCTTCCGGGTGATGAGATCGGTCACGGCGTCGTTGGGGGTCGGCGTCAGGACGGAATAGGACGGGGACAGCAGGTAAAGGACGGGGCCGGTCCCGAGCTCCAGGTAGAGGTTCTTGAGGGTGTTCTGGTATAGGTCGTCCAGGAGGACCGGCTTCAAGGGAGGAAGGTCCTTGACGTCCAGCTTGAGGAGTTCTTCGATCTCGTTCATGGGATTCCCTCGGTTCCAGAATGATAGTAGCACTCAAAATCCAGGAAAGTCAACCTAACGCCTGAGGGTCCAGGCGTCGTTGCCGTAGCGATCGGCCTCGATCCCGAAGATCTCCTGCCAGACCGCCGCATCAAAGGAGAGGGGTTCCAGCCTGACCCCGAAGAACTCGGAGAAGCCCAGGGAGAACCGCGAGGCCGCCCAGTCGAAGGCTACGGGCCGGCCGAGGGCCTCGGAAAGGGAGGTCATGTTGACCCCGGCGTCCTCCGCGTCGGACCTGGCTACGGCATTGAGGAGCGCATCGTCCTTTTCGAGAGGGACGGACCCGTGCTGGATGAAAGAGGCTCCGGTCCTTTTCTGAGCGCTGCCGATGATCTTCCGGCCGCCGATCTCGACCTCGTCCCTGGCCGGGAAGGCGAAACACGGCATCGTCCCCCGGACGTAGGCCGGAGGGGACGCCGGAGCGAGACGCGCGGAGAGACCCATGAGAGCGAGACCCTTGATAAGCGCCAGTGAGATGAGCTGGTAGGAATCCCGGAGGGTGGACGTGAACGTCTCCGTGTCGGATGAGGCGAGGGAATAGGTCAGCTCCTTGTCGTGAAGGACGACCTTCCCGCCGGTCATGCGCCGGACGACGTCGATACCGTTCGCGCGGCAGAAGTCGAGGTCCGCCGCCCGGACGACGTCCTGCCCGTAGCCCAGGGAGGCCGTGGGCTTCTCCCATCGGTAGAAGCGGAGGAACGTCCGGGCCCCTTCTCGGGCCCTGGTGAACAGATATTCGTCCACCGCCATGTTTAACGATCCCTGGAGCGGAGCTCCTTCGGCGATGAGCAGCCAGATTTTCATGTGATGGTCCATGATTCAGGAAAAGAAGAAAATCATGGAGCGGGCAATGGGACTCGAACCCACAACACCCGGCTTGGGAAGCCGGTACTCTACCATTGAGCTATGCCCGCTCGATTCGCCCTTCAGAGCACGGGAATTCTAGCATATTCCGGAATGTTGTCAACATTCGGACCGGCGTCCCATCGACACGCGCCATCGCCTTTCCGGATCGTTGGCTTGCCGACCTGCGTTCGAATTGACACGGTCTCAGGAGGAATCTATAATCTAGGAGTCCTACCCGAAAGACAGACGCCATGCCCCATGACGAGAATCAGGCCAAACAGCACGCGAACGAGGCCTCCCGCCTCGGGAAGTCCCTCGTCCTCAAGGGAGATATCTCAGGCGACGGGGACGTGGTGATCGAAGGCCTGGTCGCCGGCGGGATCGACCTGGGCCGTCACGACCTCGTGGTCGAGAAGGGCGGCCGGGTCGAAGCCGACGTCCGCGCCCGGAACGTCACTATCCACGGGGAGGTGACGGGGAACGTTCAGGCTACCGAAAAGGTCTTCATCTCGGAGACCGGTTGGATGAAAGGCGACATCGCGGCCGCCGTGATCTCCATCCTGGCCGGCGCCCGGTTCAGGGGCAGCATCAAGATGGAGCGCCCGTCCCCTAGTTGATGTCGATCTCGCCCTTGTCGCGTTCCCTCCGCTTCCGGTCCATCTCATCCCATTTCTTCATGCAGTCGGCGTCGCGGCCCCTGATCATGGAGCACTGCAGGTACTCGGAGATATAAATGACGCAGGCCCGGATGGCCTTGCCGGCCGGGGTCTGCTTGTAGTCGTTCCCGTGGATGGAGAAACCCTTGTAGTTCAGTCCGGCGGCCAGGGCCTGGCCCTTGGCCTCGGCCTCGATGGTCCGGGTATCCACGATCTCTCCCGTCTCCGTGTCGACGACCTTCAGATCGATGGCGATATAAGCCTTGTTCTTCTTGCCGCCCACGCTGATCCCTTTAAAGCTGACGCCGCCGCCGGTCCCCTTGACGTCCTCTTCGAAGGACGAGACCGTCGCGGCCACCAGGTACTTGGCTCCTTTGATCTTGCCCATCTTGACCTTCGTCGCAGCGTCGACCCTGTCGGTGTCGCTCAGGTCCTGTTCCCCGAGGACGGCATCGATGTCCTTCCTGTCGAGGACCTGGAAGGACCGGGTCGATACCAGCTCGGAGGCCAGCATATCGGACAGCTCCGTGCCGACGGAGCCGGTCCACCAGCCGGCGCTCGTGTGGTTCGTGAACCTCAGAACACCCATCCGGGGCTTTTCCTGGGCGAAGCCTGTCCCGGCAAAGACCGCGAACAGGAGTGCCGCGGCCGCGGTAATCCATAGGATTCTTTTCATGAGGACCTCCTTCGTTTTATTCGTTCGTTCAGGATCTGAGGATTATATAGCATAAGATCGTCGCTCTTGTCCAGCCGGCGACGGCTCCCCAAAATTACCGATAGGATTCTTTCTCTGACTCGCGTCCTATCGGCAATTTTGGACGG
>JALHVH010000340.1 GCA_022867105.1 Candidatus Aminicenantota bacterium | reverse complement strand
CGCGTTCCAAACCAGGAACACCCCCCACATCGGCCACGAGTACGTCCAGAAGACGGCCCTGACCTTCACGGACGGCATCTTCGTCAACCCGGTCATCGGCAAGAAAAAGAAGGGCGACTTCAAGGACGAGGTCATCCTGGCTTCTTACGAGGAGCTCATCCGCAACTACTACCTCAAGGAGCGGGCGGTCATGGCCATCCTCCAGATGGAGATGCGCTACGCCGGCCCCCGCGAGGCCATCCATCACGCCATCCTGCGCAAGAACTTCGGCTGTACCCACATCATCATCGGCCGCGACCACGCGGGCGTAGGCACGTACTACCATCCTTATGCCGCCCAGGAGATCTTCGACGAGTTCCCTGACCTGGGGATCATCCCCCTCTTCTTCCGGGCCTTTTCCTTCTGTAAGAAATGCAACTCGGTCGTCAACGAGAAGACCTGCCCCCACCCGTCTCCCGAGCACATCCAGTTCAGCGGGACCAAGATCCGCGACCTCCTGGTCCAGGGCATTATTCCTCCGGCCGAACTGATCAGGCCCGAGGTGGCCAGGATCATCATGCAGTTCAAGGAACCGTTCAACGAGTGAGAGGTTGACATGAGCAAGACCAAAGTCCTCGTCGTCGGTCTGGATTGCGCGACGCCTCAGATCGTCTTCGACCGCAGGGACGAGCTGCCCGTCCTGAAGGGACTCATGGAGAAGGGCCTCCACGGCCGTCTGAGGAGTTCCGACCCGCCGATCACCATTCCGGCCTGGATGGTCATGACCACCGGCAAGGATCCCGGGAAGCTCGGGCTCTACGGCTTCCGCCATCGGAAGGGGGATTCCTATGACCAGATGTGGATCGCCAACTCCAAGGCCGTGCGTGAAAAGAGGCTTTGGGACATCATCGGCGAGCGGGGCGGTCAAAGCTCAGTGGTCAGCGTCCCGCCGAGCTATCCGCCCTATCCGGTGGCCGGAAACCTCATCGGCTGCTTCATCACGCCCCCCGGGAAGGACAAGGAATACACCTATCCGCAGACGCTCCGGAAGGAGATCGAGGAGCGCTTCGGCCCCTACATCTTCGATGTCGTCTTCCGGACCGAGGATCGCGACCAGATCCTGGCCGAGATCTACAAGATGACCGACAAACGGTTCGAGATCATGGACTGGCTCATCCGGGACAAGCCCTGGGACCTTTTCATGTTCGTCGAGATCGGGGTCGACCGGGTCCACCACGCCTTCTGGAAATACATGGACCATGAACACCACCTCTATGAGCCCGGGAATAAATATGAGAACGTCATTCTCGACTATTACAGGCACCTCGACGGAAAGGTCGGCGAGTTGCTGCGGCGGGTGGACGAGGACACCGTCGTTCTCGTCGTCTCCGACCACGGCGCCAAGAGAATGAAGGGTGCCTTCTGCGTCAACGAGTGGCTCATTGAGCAGGGTGACCTGGTGATCAAGGAAAGGCCGCAGAAGGTCATCAGCATCGACGACCTGGCCATCGACTGGACGAAGACCAAAGCCTGGGCCTGGGGCGGCTACTACGCCCGGGTCTTTCTCAACGTGGAGGGCCGCGAGCCCCGCGGGACGATCAAGCCGGAAGACTACGAAAAGGAGCGGGAAGACCTGACCCGAAGGCTCCGCGCCCTGCGGGGGCCGAAAGGCGAGGAGTGGCAGACCAAGGTCATCTGGCCCCAGGATTACTTTGACGAGGTCAACGGCGAGTACCCGGACCTCATGGTCTACTTCGACGACCTCTACTGGCGTTCAGCGGGGACTTTAGGCCACGGAACGATGTTCCTGCCTGAGAACGACACGGGCCCGGACGATGCCGTCCACGCCCATGAGGGGATCTACATCCTCCGCGACCCGAAGAACGCGAAGACGGAGTGGAGGGATGCAAACATCCTTGACATCGCCCCGACCGTGCTCGACAGGCTGGGGATCCCGGTGCCCGCGGACATGAAGGGCAAGATCTTATAGAGATTTCACGAGGAGAAAGAGACATGTGCACGGAAGATCAGGTTGGATTCACGCTGTGGTTCACGGGTTTACCCTGCTCCGGCAAGTCGGCCATTGCCGACAAGCTGGCCGAGATCCTGAAGGCCCGCGGGCTGAGGGTCGAGAGGCTGGACGGCGACATCGTTCGCCAGAGCCTGACCCGCGACCTCGGTTTTTCCAAGGCTGACCGCGACGAGAACATCCGCCGAGTGACGTTCGTGGCCAAGCTCCTGTCGAGGAACGGCGTCGCCGTCCTGACGTCGTTCGTCTCCCCTTACCGGGAGATACGGGCCGAGTCCCGCAAGGAGATCGACAACTTCGTTGAGGCCTATGCCAAGTGCTCCCTGGACGCCTGCATGCAGCGGGACGTCAAGGGCATGTACCAGAAGGCCATCGAGGGCAAGATCAAGGAGTTCACCGGGATCTCCGATCCTTATGAAGAACCGCTCAACCCCGAGATCCTGGTCGAGACCGACAAGGAGACGCTCGAGGAAAGCACCCAAAAGGTCCTGAAGAGGCTCGAGGAGCTGGGATATCTGTGACCAGACCGTCCGCTGGTACAAAGAAAGGAGCTGACGCATGAAGATCGCCGTCATCGGAACGGGCTACGTGGGACTGGTCACCGCGGCCGGGCTGGCCGAATTCGGCCACACGGTTATCGGCACCGACAAGGACTCCGAAAAGATCGAGCAGATCTCTCGGGGGACCGCCCCGATCTATGAGCCGGGACTGGACGAACTCCTGAAGCGGAACCTCGCGAAGGGGACGCTGACATTCACAGCCGACGTCGACGGAGCCATCCGGGACGCGGGGGTCATCTTCGTCTGCGTCGGGACGCCCCAGGACGAGAGCGGCCGGGCGGACATGTCCCAGGTCGAGGGGGTCTCGAGGACGATTGCCCAGAACCTGAACGGGTACAAGGTCATCGTCGAGAAGAGCACCGTCCCCGTCAAGACCTCCGATTGGATCAAGCGCATCATCACCCTTTACCGGAAGGGAGACACGCCCTTCGACGTGGCTTCCAATCCCGAATTCCTGAGGGAGGGGTCTGCGGTCTCCGACTTCCTCGAACCGGACCGGATCATCGTCGGCGTCGAATCGGACCGCGCCCGCGACATCCTGGTCCGGATCTACAAGAAGTTCGGGGACAGGGTCGTCGTCACCAACATCGACACGGCCGAGCTCATCAAGCACGCCTCGAACTCGTTCCTGGCCCTCAAGATCTCGTACATCAATATGATCTCCGACCTTTGCGAAAAGACGGCGGCCGACGTCGAGCAGGTCGCCTTCGGCATGGGGAGAGACCCGAGGATCGGGAAGGAATTTCTGAGCGCGGGGCTCGGCTACGGCGGCTCCTGTTTCCCCAAGGACATCAAGGCCCTGACCAAGATCGGCGAGGACATGGGCGTCAACATGGACCTCCTCAAGGAGGCCGACCGGGTCAACCATAAGAGGACCGCGGTCTTCGTGGACAAGGTCAAGAGGGCGCTCTGGATCCTCAAGGACAAGAGGATCGCCGTCCTCGGCCTGGCGTTCAAGCCCGAGACTGATGACATCCGTGAGGCCTCGAGCATCAAGATCATCCGGGAACTCATCAAGGAAGGCTCGGTGCTCCGGCTTTACGATCCCAAGGCCATGGACAACATGAAAGAGGTCTTCCCCGGGTCCCCGCAAGTCGTCTATTGCGAGGACCCTTTTCAGGCGGCGCTCGACGCGAACGCCCTCCTTGTCATCACGGAGTGGGCGGAATTCCGAACGCTCGACCTGGCCCGGATCAAGGACATCATGGCCAACCCGATCATCGTCGACGGCCGGAATATGTTCGAACCGGGGTCTGTCCGGAAGCTCGGTTTCGAGTATTACTCGGTCGGCCGCAAGTAGCGGACCCCGCTTCCTGGATGAACCGCCCCGGGGGGATGCCCGCAACCGGACTTATCGGACCGCTCCTCCGGGAGACAGCGAGCGTAGGAGTTTTTCCGCCTGGGCGCGTTGATCGGAGCTCAGTTCGCCCGCGTACTGCTCAAGGGCGACCCTCATGCTTTTTATGGCCGCCTCATAATCCTCCAGCCGGGAAAGGATCACGGCACGGTAAAAGTAATAGCGGCCCGAAGGGTGCAGACGGCAGCACCTCTCCATCAGCGCCTCGGCCTGCCGATTGTTGCCGTTCTTGGCATAGAACAAGGCCAACTTGTAAAGGAACTCGTGGTCTTTGAGGATGTCCTCCTTCGTGATCAAGACGTCGTACACCTTGAGAACCTCGGGAATTTTTTCTTGGGTGATGAGCAACTCGGCGTATTTGATCAGGAGGGAGATGTTTTCCGGCTCGAACTTCAGGGCTTTCTCCAGGCTGGCCTGGGCCTCGTCGAAATCTTGTAAAGCGGTGTAGGCATCCCCCATGAGGATATGGGCGACGGGATTGGCCGGGTCCCGTTCCAGGATCTGCCGGCCGAGGGAGATGACCAGATCATATTTTTTCATGACGGAATACACCTGGGCCAACTGCATTTGGGATCCGACCTCTTCGGGAAACGCGGCGATGGCCTCCCGGAGGGTCTCCACGACCTTGTCCCGGATTTTTCGTTTTTCGTAAAGGCGCCACAGCCGGGCATATAAAGCAGGACTCTTGTCGATGCCGTTGTCCCGGAGGAAGCGGTCGATATCGCCTTCGATATCCCGACTAGGGACATGCTCCAGAGCCTTGAAAAACTCGTTCACTTTGACGTCCAGGACGATGCCGTCCTTGGGATCCCGATTATTTCGGGACTGACCCGGATGAGAGGAGATGTATCCCAGGGATTGCAATTGGCGGATGTCTTCCGCCGTCAACGCCCTCTTGGTCTCTGATTGGAATTCCGTGTGGGAGGAAATGAACGATGCCAACTGTTCCTTCAAGCGACGGGCCAGGTCCGGACGCGCCTCATAAAGGTTCGCGCGTTCCCGGGGGTCTTGCCGGAGATCGTACAATTCGGGACGGGGAAGGGAAATGAACTTCATGTCCCCTTCAACGATCCCCGTCAAAGGAGCCCAGCCCATCTCTTCGAAGCCGTACAGGCTTTCCATATAGAGCGGGCGCGGCGGCGGGTTCTTCGCCCCTGGCCGGAAAAGAGGGACGAGGCTTCGGCCTTGGAGATCTTCCCCCCTCTCCAGATCATAGAGCTCCAGAAGGGTCGGCAGAATATCGACCAGGCTGACCCTCTCTTCGACCACCACGTTCTTGGGCAGCAGGGTCTCATGGAAAAAGATCAAGGGCACCCTGAGATTCTCTTCATAACAGAAAATTGTATGGCCTTTTTCCCCATGCTCGGCGAAGGCCTCACCGTGATCCCCGACGACCACCAGCAACGTGTTGGCGAGCAGCCCTTGGGCTTTCAAGTCTTCCAGGATCTTCCCCACGTGATGATCCATGAACTCCACTTCGCCCAGGTAGAGGCTCTTGGGGTCCTTCTCGTCCGGCCCCGCCCGGTATTCCTCCGGAGGAGCGTAGGGTTCATGGGGGTCGTAAAAATGGACCCAGGCGAAGAATCGATCCTCCTTGTGTTTCGACAGCCAGGCGTGGAACCTGCCGGAAACGACGTCGGCGGTGATCTCCGTATTGTATGAGTTCATGATCTTGTAGCTGTCGAGGGAATCATCATATTCGTCGAATCCCTGGTTCAGACCGAACCGGCCCAGGAGAACGTACGAGGCGATGACGGCATAAGATTGAAAATCTGCGGGTTTGAGCCGTTCGGCCAGGGTCAACTCTCTTGGGGCCAGGGCGTACCGGCCGTTGTTCCTGACCTGGTGGGCCAGGGGGGTGCGGCCCGTGAACAACGAAGCGTGGGCGGGAAGCGTCAGCGGCACGGGCGTTGAACAGTTCTTGAACATGATCCCGTCTCGGGCCAGACGGTCGAGGTTGGGAGTGTGATTCCCCGCCCCTCCGTAGACTCCCAGGCTGTCGGCCCGGGTGGTGTCCAGAGTGATGACCAGAAGGTTGCCTTCGAAGGGTTTCCTTCCTTTACCCTGGAAGAGAAGAAGAGCGGCGAGCACGAGGAGGACGATGACCGCTCCCAGCCAAAGAAAACGACTCTTCCTGTTGTTTCCCGCCACGATGGAGATCCCCTCCGCGAGTTTCCTTCCTCTGAAGTTTCCGATCTTTCAGGGAACGCCCGAACGGAGTATACCAGAGCGTCGGCCGACATTCAACGAAGGAAGCTGTGCCCTGAGCCGAAATCTGATCCGGCCTTCTCCAAATCCATTTGACATCAAGAGAAGGATGGACCATGATGATGAAGGGCTGAGCGGGGATTCACGACATGGAGAGGGACGGCTGATGAGGTCGGCACGCTGGGTCATTTCCGGGATCCTTTGTCTCATTTTTCTTCTCACCTCAAGTCTGGCCGCACAGGAGAAGATCCGGGAGGATGTCACCGTCACCGTCGTCGAAGTCCCCGTCCGCGTCCTCCTCAAAGGCCAGCCGGTCAGGGATCTCGGCCGCGAGCATTTCAAGGTCTTTGAGAACGGCGTCGAGCAGGAGATCATCCAATTCCAGGTCATTTCCAGGCAGATCGAAGGGGGGCCGACGCCGGGGCCGGCCGGCCGGACCCCTCGGCTCTTTCTTCTCATTTTCAACATCTACGATTACGGGCCGGCGGTCGGCGCCGCCGTCGACGATTTTTTCCGTGATGTGTTCCGGCCCGGCGATAGCATCATCGTCCTGACCGAGGATCGGGTCTTGAACGTCGAACGCGGCCAGGGCCTTGAGGACTTTGTCGCCGGCCTCAAGGACGTGCTCGTCAAATTCAAATCCATCTCCACGTGGAGCACCACCAAGAGTTTCCGCGACTTGGACTACGAAAGCGACCGGCTTCTCAACACCCTCCAGGACACGGGAGGGGGTCAGGCGATGGTCACATCCCTCGATCAGGCCATCGTCCAGTTCTTCGAAAATTACCGCCGCGTCTGGGAAGTCTATCGGAACCAATTCCTCCTGCCCGACCTCAATTTTTACGAGCTCCTGCTCAGAAAGATCAAGTTTTTTGAAGGGGAGAAATGGGCCATCTGTTTTCAACAGCGGGAGATGTTCCCCATGCTGAAAAAATCCGCACAGCTGGACATCGCGATCGAAAACTGGATGGGTTCCCAGGTCAACCCTCAGGACCAGGTCAAGGCCCGCCTCGTCCAAGCCAGGCAGGAGGATCTCCGCAGAAGCTTCGATTTCACGGCCAGCTTCTCCCCGGACCTCCTCGGCGACCTGTTCCTCGGAGCGGACATGACTTTTCACCTGATCCTCCTCAAATCCTCCCGGACGGTCTTTTCCCAAAATTTCGAGCTTAGGGAAGTCGGTCAAGATTTCGAGGCGATGCTGAAGAAAATCAGCGTCTCCACGGGAGGGCATTACGGCTTCTCCAACCGTCCGGGCGATGTCCTGAGGGAGGCGGTCCGCAAGGAGGACTATCATTATCTCCTGGTGTATTCGCCCCGAGAAGTCCCGAACGACAAGAAAAGGACGATCGAAGTCCAGGTCGATCGGGACGGCGTGGATATCACCTATCTGAAACGGCCGTCGAGCGCCGGCCCGGACCACATCGCCATCACCGAAGTCAAGGCCACGGGCCAAAGCCTCAGCTTTTCGATCGGTCCTTGCCGGATGCTCACGGTCGACGGTCGGCGGCGGGGATCGGCCAGCGTCAAGCTCATCCTTTACAACGAAGCCACGGAGAAGGTCTTCGACGAGGGAAGGACTTTCGAACTCATCAAGGAAACGACGCGCCTCTCATTGAATCTCGAGAAACTCGAACCGGACAACTATTTTCTCATCATCGAGGCGGTCGACCTGGTGGCGGGGGCGACGGACGTCTATAATGGGAACATCAAGCTGGGGCGACTCCCCCAAGGATTCAGGGAGTGAGGGCGGGACGGTCCCCTCTCGGGCCTACGGATCCTTTCCCTCACCTCATTTCAGCTCGATGTCGATCCGGTTGATCAAATCCTTGATGTCTTTTTGCCCGGGATTGAGGCGGAGAGAGGCGTTCAGGGCCTCCAGCGCTTCTTTCTTGCGTCCGGTCTTGTAATAGCAGGTGCCGAGGGAATTCAGAAGCTGAACATCGCTGTTGTAGATCTTATTGCCCTCCAGGAAAAGGGAGATCGCTTTTTTGTAGTCTTCCTTTCCCATATAGGCCAGCCCCGTGATCAGCGCATATTGAAACCTGAGGCTTTCATCGTCCCGCGCGCGTTCCGCCTCGG
The DNA here is from genome assembly GCA_022867105.1 of Candidatus Aminicenantota bacterium. GTDB lineage: Bacteria > Acidobacteriota > Aminicenantia > Aminicenantales > Saccharicenantaceae > JALHVH01. The sequence goes on along the minus strand of JALHVH010000340.1, from coordinate 15,032 downwards.
CCAGGCCCTTGTCGAACTTGCCGACCCTGACCAGGAAAGCGGCATGCTCGATGATCCCTCTTTTGTATTCCGGGTTCAAAGCCAGGGCCTTCGTATAGAAGGCCTCCGCCTTCTCCGGCAGGGCGAGCTTGTCGTACTGGTAGGCCAGGCTGTAGAAGAGGAGGTGATTCATGGCTGGCGGGGAAGGCCGGACGAGGGTCACGGGATGGGAGACGTTTTCCACGGCGGAGAGGATGACATTGGCCGTTTTCTCCATGAGGGTTTTCCCCTCCCCGTCGATAACGGCCAGGCCGATCTCATAATAATCGGGTCCGAACTCCGCCGTGGGGATCCCCCGGCTGAAGACCATGGTTTTTTTGTAAGGGTGGTCCGAAAGCGCGAGGAAGAATTCCCTCTCTGAAGCCCCTTCCCCTTTGAGCCCCTTGATCTTGATCCTCGCCCGCCCCTCTCGCCACAGGCTTTCGGGGACGTCGGCCAAGGCGAACAGGACGGCCAGCTCGTCTCGCCTGGAGAGCGTGTCATTGGAGTCGACAGAGATCTGCTGGTCAAGAGCCTTGAAAGGGAGGATGGCGTCGGAGCCGACGGTTTGCAGCCGGTAGCCGACGACCGGGCCGAACAGCTGGGCGGCCGCTCCCGTCCTGGCCGGGACCTGGATCTTCTTCTCGATATAACTGAACTCCTTGCCGACCGAATTCTGGAGGAGGAGGGCCAGCTCATACTCCCCCTCGGGGACCGGGATGACGTCCTCGACGGCCACGCCGTTGGCTTCGATGTGGCCTTTCCGGTCGGGCGGAAAATAAAGGGGAAAGTCCCTTTCGTACTGGAAGATGAGCTGATCGCCCTTCCTCAGGCTGGCGTTCAGCTTGAAGTTGCAGAAATACTGGTCCTTGGGCTTGTAATAATCCACAGAGACCTTCTTGGGCGAGAAGAACAAATGGAGGAGGTCCACGTCCAGGATGGGATCGGGGATGACGGCCACGACGGCGCTGCTCTCCACATAGTTCGTCAGGTACTCGGTGCTGACAATGCCCTTGAAATGGAGGAAGTCCGTGGCATAGCGGGGGTTGACGTCTTTTCTCGGCGACTCGATGATGGAGGCTAAAATTAAGTTGTTCTGGGGGGAGGGCATGAAGTTGTACGGAAATTCGCCGGGGATGAAGGACAGGACAACCGGGGCCAGGGAGGGAGTGAGTTCCTTGATCTTATCATATACGGCCTGGAAGTCGGTGGCGTCCAATTCCTCGGGCCTGATGAGGAGGCTGGCCGGCCCGTCGGCGGCGGGATTGTAGAGCTTGTACTCCCCGCTCCCGCCTCGCTGATAAAAGACCAGGGCGAAGAGGGCGGGCAGCCCCTTGCCGGACTCTCCCCGGTAGTACCAAGCCTGGCAGGGATGGACGCCCGGTTGGCTGTCGAATCGCTCGATGGAGGCCGGCGGGCCGAGGATGATGTGTATTCTCCCCATGTCGGTCCGCCAACCTTCGCGCGGCGTTGCCCGTCGCAGGTTCGTGTTGGCGTAGGAAAACCGGCGGATGTGTTCCTCCTTGAACTCATTCTGAGGCGTTTCCGGTGTCGGGTCCCTCTGTTTCCAGAAGGACTCGATGAAAATGTCCCGGTCTCGGTCGGTCTGGAGTTGGAAAAACACATCCCTCTCCGCGGGCAGGATGATGTAGCTCGTGAGGTTGAGCCAGGTGCGGTATTTCTCGGGCAGATCCCGTTCCCCGATTTTTTGCTGTGAGGAGAAAAGGGCGGAGACGACCAACAGGACGATAAGGATTGCTCGCTTGAAGCCCGCTTTCATTCGAAGCCTCCCTTTTATGGAGATTTCTCGCATTTTCCGATAAGAACGTCCAGCTTCTCCTTCTCATCGGAGGACAGCCTTCCGGTGACGATCTTCTTGTACCTGAGGAGATAGTCCAGGGCCCGGCTCTTGTCTCCCGTGGCCAGGTAGGCGGCGCCCAGGTTGTACAGGGCATGATGGAGCTTAGGGTCGAGGGCCACGGCCTTTTCCCAGCAGGCGATGGCCCCGCTGAGGTCGCCGGCCTTGGCCAAGGCCGAGCCCAGGCCGTTGTGGGGCGAGGCGTAGGACGGGTCGAGTTCGATGGCCTTTTTGAAATATTCGACGGCCTTCCTGAAGTCCTCGTCTTTCCGGTCCCTGAGAAACAGGGAGAAGTGGAGAGAGCCGAGGTTGTTGATGACGATCGGATAATTGGAGTCGAGGGCGAGGGCGCGGCCGTAGGCCTCCGAAGCCGCCTGGAAGTCGCCTTTGTTCCAGTAGGCGATGCCGAGGTAGTTCCAAAGCTCAGGGTCGTAATCGATGATGGCCAGGCCCTGCTTTAGGATCTCGATGGCCGCGTCATTCTGACCCGCGTCGGTCAGAAAAACGCCGAAGGTCGTCAGGATGCGGAAACTGGAGGGATTTTCCCGGTATCCCTGGCGGAGGCACTCCACCGCCTCTTTCCACCGGCCCTGCTCCTTATAGATCGTGGCCAGGTAGGTGTAGGCCAGGTCGAAATCCTTTCTTTCGGCGATGATCTCCCGGAGAAGACCGATCCCTTCCTCCAAGGCCCCTTTATGATAGCGGCCCATGGCCGCCTGGAGCTTGTTCTGATAGGGAAGCAGGATCTTCAGGTCGTCCTCCCGGGTATAGGCTTTATTCGCGGACGGGGGCACGGGGCCCGAGACGTAACCCAGGCTTCGAAGACGCTCCTGCGCGGCCCGGTCGAGCTTCCTGTTCGACCCCCTAGCCGAAGGAGGAGCGAGGGTGTCCATCGTTTTCCTCAGGGCGGCGCGAAAAGCGTCGAGGCTCTGTCGCTCGGCCATGTTGTCGAGCTCGCCGAAGTCCTTGTCGATGTCGTAGAGTTCGGGAATGGGGGAGTCGAAGTATTTTTGGCGGCCGCTGATGATCCCCCGCAGGGGGGCCCAACCCCGGCTGAAATAGGGATAGAGCGATTCAAAATAGATATCCCTGGAAGCAAGGGCCTTTCCCTTGAGCGCCTGCAGCAGGGAGACGCCCTGGAGAGAGCGGGGCTTGGCCACATCGAGGAGGTCGCAAACCGTGGGGAAGATATCGACGTGGCAGACGGTTTCCCGGCACTCGCCGGGCTTGATTCCGGGGGCGGCGATGATCAACGGGACCCACAGAGTGGAGTTGTAGGCGAAGTAGCCGTGGGTGGATTCGCCGTGTTCGCCGAGGCTCTCCCCATGGTCGCCGGTCAGGACGACGACGGTGTGGTCCTCCCACCCCTTTTGCCGGAGACCTTCGAAAAGGTTTCCCAGGGCGGAATCGACGTAGGCCACCTCGCCGTTATAAGGATTGTCCTTGAACCGGGAGAGGAAAGGCTCGGGAGGCTCATAGCGTTGGTGAGGGTCGAAACAGTGGACCCACAAGAACCAGGGTGATTTCTGTTCTCCAAGCCAGGCCAGGGCTTTTTCCACGACCGCCCCCGCTTTTCTCTCGACGTAGGAGAATTCCGATGCGCCTCGGGTTCCATAGTTGTCGTCATAGACGTCGAAGCCCTGGGTCAAACCGAAGCGGGAGTCCAGGGGAAAGGCGCCGACAAAAGCGCCCGTGGCGTAGCCTTGACTCTTGAGATGCTCGGCCAGGGTCAGGAATTCCTCCCCGACGACGAAGTTCGAGTTGTCGTGGACGCCGTGTTGAAGGGGAGTGGCCCCCAGAAGGATGGTGGTGTGCGAGGGGAGTGTTGTGGGTGTGTGGGCGAAGGCCCGGCGGAAAAGAACCCCCCGCCCGGCAAGGGCATCGATCGTGGCTGTCTTGACGAGATCCGGATTGTAGCAGCTCAATCTATCCGGGCGCAGGGTGTCGATCGTAACGAGGAGGAGGTTGGGCCGGGAGGGGTTGGCGGAAGCGGGGCCGGGGCGGGAATGAATACTGACCGCCGAACCGATCAGCAGGGCTGCCGCGAAGGCAAGGACTCTCGATCTCCTCATGACTCACCTCGCTCGGGAGGAGGATCTCTGTCGGGACATCGCTCGATTCAGACGCCGGTCTTCTTCTTGAGGAATTCGAGGAAGCTCCGGACCTGGCCGGCCTTCTCCGAGTCGGGGGCCAGCTCGAGATAGTGTTCGAACGCGGCGATGGCATCCTGGTTGTTGCCCAGGTTAAGGCTGATGAGCCCCTTCAGGTAGAGGGCGTCGGTCGAATCGGGCTGGATCTCGACGGCCCGCCGGCAGTACTTTAAGGCCTCTTCGAAACTCGATTGGGAGAAGAAGAACGTGGCGATGTTGAAGAGCGCCGTCGGGTCGGTGATCTTCTGGATGTCGATCCTCCCGTACCACTCCAGGGCCTTGACCTGGTCCTTCCTGTTCGAGTAGGTGTTGCCGACGAGCATCATGATCTCGGCGTTGTCCGGCTCCTTGTCCAGGACCTTGAGGTAATGCTGCTCGGCGAGCTCATAGTTCTGGAGCTGGAAATAGCAGTTCCCGATGTTCTTGTGGAGGATGTAGGCGTTGGGATCCTTGGCCGTAAGGTCCTCGAAGACCCGGGCGGCCTCCTCGTACTTTTGCTCGTCGAAGAGCCGGTTCCCCCGGTCGACGCCTTCCATCAGGGCCTCGAGGATCACAAAGCCTTCGATCCTGGCCAATTTGACTTCAACGGGGGGGTTGCGGTCGAACTCCTTGAACTCCGCCGCCAGCTTTTTGGGCAGGTAGCCCTCTTTTTCAAAATCGATGTTCCAGGTCCCGCCCCGGATGTAGGGCGCCTTCCACTCTCCTTCGGCGTTGGTCGTCGTTTCGAACCCCGACTGGCCCTTCACCGAAAAGAGCTTGACCAAGACCCCTTGGAGGGGATTCCCTGCTTCGTCGGTGACGAGGCCCCCGGCCTTTCCCTGGCCTTTGTAGCCTTGGGCCAAGGCCAAAGAAACGAGCGCAAGCAGAAGTGTCATCGGAAGGGCGGTTCTTCGCATGGCGTGCCTTCTTTCCTATTATAGCATTTCTCCGCGTGTAAAAAAAGGGCGGTTCCGCGAGGAACCGCCCTTTGAGCATGGGCTTGAAGTTGCGTTTAGAAGTTGAACCGGATGCCGAAGCGGAAGAGCCTGGGGTTGAGGATGCGCATGTCTTGCCGGAAGCTGGAGGCAGTCATGCGGGTCTGCTGTTTCAAAGCGTGCGCGGAGTTGGTGACGTTGAAGCCGTCCACGGAGAGGGCGACGTAGGACCTCTCGCCGGTGTGGAAGATCTTCTCCAACCGGAAATTGAGCAGCCAGAAATTGGGGAGCCTCTCGTCGCCGAACTTGCCCCCGCCGTCCGGGCTTCCGAAAAGAGCGGAGGTGCCGATGCCCGGCCGGCTGACAAGGAGATCCGTGCGCAGGACGTAGCCCTCCCGGGCGACGAGCGTCCCGCTGACGTTGATGCCTAAGGGCAGTTGATAGAGACCGCTGAATTTGAACTGCCACCGGGAGTTGACGTAGATCCCGGTCAAGCCGGAGCCGCCGCTCGCGGGCGCCACCACGCCGCCGTCATAGTACTCGACGTTCTGCGGGTCGATGAAATCATTCTTATAATATTCCTTCCAGGAGGACAGGGTGAAGGAGGAATCCAACATCCACTTATTGGACAGCCGCTTCGTGAGTACGAACTGGACGGCCTTGTAGGTATCGTAGCGGTTCGGATAGTTCGTGCGGTAGGAGGAGGAAAGATACCTTGCGGTGCGGCCGTAGTTGTTATAGCCGGTTTTCGGTTCGACGTTCGCAACGTAGTAGTTGGCTTGGGAGTCCAGGGTGCCCGCGGAGTTTCGGCCGATCGTCCAGGTGTTGAAGGAGCTCTTCTTGTAGATCAGCTCGACGCGGCCGGCGAAATCGGCAAGGATTTCCCTCTCAAAGGACAGGTTGATCTCGTCCAGGCGAGGGCTATGGTACTTGGAGTCGAACGAGTCGCGGACGGTGAGGCTCGTGGGATCGTTCGCGTCGAAGCCGCCGTAATAGAGCCAGAAGTTCGGGTCGTTCGGGTCCTTGAGTTCGTAGGTGTCCCAATCCAAGCCGAAGAGCTCGTTCGAAGTCACGATGGCGTCGCCGTTGAGATCCTGCCAGATAACGTCAATTTCGGTCCACGCGGCGGGGTTGATGAAATCGGCTAAGCCGAATCCGTTCTGAGAGCCGTAGCGGGACGCCGAGAGCTTGATCAGATTCTTGCCGTCGCCGGTAATGTCATAGACCAGGCTTAACCGAGGCGAGAAGGTCTTCCAAGTGACGGGGGCGCTGATCTTGGGGACATTGAGCTCGGGCATGTACTGGGGGAGCCAGAGAGAGCCCGGGATGGTGTTCTCCGCGACCCCGGACTCTTCCACGTCGTAGCGGAGACCCAGGTTAAAGGTCACCCTGCCGAAAGTCGCGGTGTCCTGGAGAAAGAACGAGACGCGGTTGAAATCGTAGTTGATGATGTAGTCCCTCAAGAGCCAGGCTTCCCACCACTCTCCCGTGGGAAAGGACGCTTCCGGGCCCCAGTAATGGAGGGTGAGATTACCTTCATAGAGGTCGAATGTGGTGACCGTGGCGGTCACGTAATCGGCGCCGAACTTGAATTCGTGGTCGCCGCCGAGGACGTTTTCCGCGAAGTAATTGCCGCTGAAGTTGAGGTTGAGCTGGTTACGGTCCGTCCCGTAATCGTCGATGTTCCCCGAGGCGAAGTGGGTCGGATAATGAACCCGAGTCAGGTAAGGGCCGTTGGGATTCCCGGTAGGCCTTCCATTAACGGGGACGAGCTCGAAGCCGCCGTCGGTGTAGATCCCCTTGAAGTTCAGGTACAGGTTGCCGAAAACCTGGTCGAGCTCGCCCTTGTAGATGCCGCCAGGCCCGATTTGATTCCACGTGGTCTCGGGACCCTGCTCCTCGGAGCCCCAATTCGTTCTTCCCCACTTCATCTTGTTGTCATACTCATAGAAGGCGTTGAACCGCGTGCTCGGTGTGATCTGAAAATCCAGCTTGGCGTAGCCGGAGACGAGCCACGTCTTGTCATGGGTCCCGGTCAGGGTCAGGCCGTCAATGTCCTGGATGCCCCAGGAGCCGTAGAACCAGGCGCGATCTTTGACCAGCGGGCCGCCGAAGTTGGCGCCATAGAGGTAGACGCGCTCGACCCCAGCGGGCGTGTAGCCGATGTCCGTCAATGCCTGGGGAACGTTGTTGGCTTGCCAGGCTTTGTCCTCGACGTCCATATAGAAGGTTCCGGCGTAGGCGTTGCCGCCTCTCTTGGCCACCAGGTTGAGCTGAACGCCGCCTGTCATCGACTTGACGTCGTTGTTGCCGTAGTTGATCTGCATCTCGTCGTAGCTGGCGATGTTGACATAGGCGGGCGCCGCGCCCAGGGCCGAGTTGTCGGTGATGTTGCCGCCGTCGATGCTCCAGGTGGCGTCCCCGCTCTTGCCGCCGTGGCCGTAGTAAGAGGATTGCTGCCCGGCCTCGTTGCCGCCGACATCCTCCCGGTCGACCAGCATCCCCGGCATGAGGGTCATGAGGACCCAGGGATTGCGGGCCGTGGGCAGGCTCATCAGCGTCTCTGAGGTGATGTTGACCCCGACCTGGGTTCTCTTAGCGTCGATGATCGGGCTTTGGCCGATGACCGTCACGGACTCCTCGAGCGCAGCCGCCTGCATGACGATGTCCATGATGACGTCACGGCCGAAGGAAACGGCGATCTTCTCCTGGGTGTGCATCTTGAACCCCGCGAGCTCCAGTTTCAGCACGTACTCGGTGCCCGTGGGAAGCATGAGGAAGCGGATGGACCCCCCCTCGGAACTCGTCGTGGTCATGGGAGCGATCTTGAAGCCGGTGAGGGTTGCGGTCACCCCCGGAAGGGCATTGCCCTCGGCATCGTGGACCGTCACCTTGATGCTGCCGAATTCCTGAGCGAAGGCGAAAGCGCCCACCAGGGTCAGCAAACAAATAAATACAATAAATCTTTTCACATTCCCTCCTTTAGTTCTCTTGCCCTGGATTGGAATAACCAATCCACTGAGCGATACGAACGCTCACGCTGTGACTTTGTTTAGCTAGATCATAGTCATCCATACACCTCTCTTTCATGATTTGAATCCAATCCCGACAGTTCTTATGCAGGATATGTGCCAATTAGCGGCCGCCCCGTGAAGTTGTTAAATAGTTGATTTTAATCAATAAATGAAGATTGAGCTCATTTCTATGAGGACAGACTTTATCCATTTAGTTGAATTAATACAAAAAAATGGATTTTTTGGCTCCCCATTCTTGACGAGGGATTGTGGGGATTCGTACTTCTTCGTCGTCGGCGGCAGCTGAGCCATCCGGTGGCCGAACGAGGAGGCGAACGCGCTCCTCGTCGTCACGGAGTGGGCGGAATTCCGAACGCTCGACCTGGCCCGGATCAAGGACCTCATGGCCAACCCGATCATCGTCGACGGCCGGAACATGTTCGAGCCCGGGTCCGTCCGCAAGCTCGGCTTCGAGTCTTACTCGGTCGGCCGCAAGTAGCGGACCTCGACGACGCCTTTCTTGAAACGGGTCGTCAAGGCATCCAGCCGGATGTATTCGTCCCGGCCTACCCGTTCCACCTTGAAGGGGACTTTGTCGCCGTTGACGCGGACTGTTATTCCCGGTGGACCGTCTGAGCTGCGCTCAGGTCGGAGCTGCGCCCAAGGATTGAGAATACTGATCGTTGGGCCCGGTTCATTGTCGCAGCTGATCTCAAGGCGGAGCTTCCGGGCCTTATCATCTATCTGGTAATCGTAGGCCACGAAACGGTCGGCGGCCGGTAAATGGACATGGACCCCGGCGTTGTCGAGGCCGAGCCTGGGTGAGATCTCGAGGTCATGCCCCGAGATCCTGACACCGAGATAGCCTTCGATGAGGGCCCGGGCCAGGCTCCCGGCGCTTCCCGAGTAGAAATCGCTGCCGCGGCCCGCGCCGTCCTTCGTGTCCCACTCGAATAGACCGCCGTTCGCGATGTCCTTGCGTGCGATCTCGATCAGCTTTTCCTTGGCCTCGCGGCTGAAGCCCGACTCGAACATGGCCAAAACGAGCCTTGCCCCGAACCAGTCCCACTGGCCGCCGTTCTGGTACTCGTAGGGTTCATCGAGCGCCGGGTGCCTGAAGAACCCCTTAGGATAAGGCGGAAGGAGGGAACCGCTGATGGTCGAGACATCGAATTCCTTCTGCCGCGACAGGGCTTGTTCGATGATCCGACTCCTTTTGCCCTCTCCCGGCCCGCCCGCCAGCCCGGAGATCATGGCCTGGGCGTTCCCGCCCATGGGGAACACGGCGTCCTCGTCCAGATCATGCCGCCACGTCCCGAGATGGATGTGAACGCGGTAGAAGCCCTTGCTTTTCTGCCACAGCCACGTGTCGGCGTTCCGGCGCACCCTTTCAGCTCTCTCCCGCCAAAGGTTGGCCTTATCCCTGGGGGCCGCGACTTCGAACCCATGAGCGAGATCTCTCGCGGCCTGATAGAACATGCTCTGGTCGTAGATGTCCGCCGTCCAGCGGGTTGTTTCCCCGGCGTAAATGGCGCTCTGATCGGCGTCCTCCATCTCCACGTCCCCCCAATCGGCGGTGTGGGCGCCTCTGATCAGCCCATGGAGGGCGTCGAACCGGTCCTTCAGGACGAATTCGAGGGCCCTCTCCATCCTCTCGTAAGTCGGAACGCCTTGGATGTCATGGCCGACCCATTCCGGTCCCAGCAATTCGTAGACCTGGCGTCCGGCCTGGACGGCGCTCGCCTCCTGGTCTGTCTCAACGGTGTTCTTGTCCGTGACGCCGCGGGAATCGAACCAGTCGGGGAGCGACCCGTCCGGTCTTTGATAGGATAACAGCTCGTCAAGCCAGGAGTGAATATACGACGCGGGATAGAAATACCGGGAGGCCGGGATGATGGTATTGGCATCCCGGACCCAGATCTGGGGGTAGCCGGCGCCGGCCGAAAACCCGTCGATGCGCCTCGTCCTGCCTTGGAAGGAGACTTCGTTGTGCTTTAATGTGGTCCGGATGAGCTTCATGAGCGAGTTGAACTCGGGGACGCTCGATTCGATCTTCGTATAAGGCCCCGCGTCGAGTGACAGTTTGTAGCGGTCCTCCGGCCATTCCCTCCGGCTGACCTTGAAGGGAAGGACGAGGGGCTCCGAGCCAAGGTCCTTGAACCAGGACAGGCCTTCGAGAAGGAGGTCGAACTCCAGGAAATAATCTCCGGCCTCGAGCGGCGCCTTGACCGTGACCTTCACGGCCGCCGTATCGCCGGGCTTCATATCGTGGGGAAGGGGAGAGCGGGGATTTTCGTAGCGGATGACCTTCTTTTTCCCGTCGAGGACGTGGTAGGAGACGAAGCAGGGGTTTTTGCCCCTGGATCCCCAGGCCGCGCTGCCGCCGTTCCTGATTTGGAGCTCGATCTCCGCCGTCTCGGCCTCGAACGAAGCGGCCGTTCCGGCGGCGGCCGTGATGACGGCCGCATATTCATCCGGAGAAACGTCCCCGGGCCGTTCGGCCGGGCGCAGGGAGAACGCCGCGCAAACCAGAGACAGGGCGATGGGAAGGACGATCATTCTCGACGTTCTACGGGGCATGGTTGACCTCAGCATATGCGCGGTAGGAGCTCGGAGGTCAGGGGTTCGAGGAGCTTCAGCCCTCCTGTGACCGTCCTTAAAAGGAGTTCCCCGGGCTTTCCGACTTTCGTCTGGACCTCGCCCACGATCTTCGCTTTCTTTCCCTGGGGGTGCTTTTGGACCTCATGAAGGATCGCCCGGGCTTTTTCCTGGGGGACGACAATAACGGCCCGTCCTTCGCAGGCCAGATAGAGCGGATCGATCCCGAGAAGCCCGGCCGCAGCCCTCACGGGACGAGAGAGGGGAATGGCGTCTTCCTCGATCAGGATGGGATAGGGAAGGTTCGCGGCCAGCTCGGAGAGGACGGTGGCCAGACCCCCCCGGGTGATATCCCGCATCCAGAGGGCCTTCTTCTTCCAGACCGGCAGGAGAAAGAGGAGGGGTGCGCAGTCGCTCTTGACCCCCGACGAGAATCCGAACTCCCCCCGGGTCCGCATGATCGCCGCGCTGTGTTCGCCCAGGGTCCCGGTCAGGATGAGCTTGTCCCCGGGCCTTATCTTCTTCACCGACGGCCGTGCGATGATGCGCCCGATCCCTGAGGTGTTGATGTAGATCTTGTCCCCCTGCCCCCGCCGGACCACCTTGGTGTCGCCGGTGACGATCCTGACTTCGGCTGTCCGGGCGGATGTCCGGATGGACCGGAGGACTCTTTCGAGGTCCTCTTCGGCCAACCCTTCTTCCAGGATGAGGGCGAGCGAGAGGAAAAGGGGAACGGCTCCCGAAACCACGAGGTCGTTCACGGTCCCGTTGACCGCCAGGGTGCCGATGTCTCCGCCGGGGAAAAAGATGGGGTCGACGACATAGCTGTCCGTCGTGAACGCGATGCCTTTGGGGAGGATGGCCGCGTCGCCGAGCTCGCTGAGAAAAGGATTCCCGAACGCCGGAACGATGCGCCCGGCGATGAAATCCCTCATGAGCTTGCCGCCGCTTCCCAGTTCAAGACTGATACGTTTCATCGGAGCGTCCTCGAATACTTGTAATGGACAAGGCAGGCCCCCTCGTAGGAAACCATGCAGGGACCCAGCGGGGACCCGGGGTTACAGACGTTTCCGAAATGCCGACAGTCCGTGGGCCGGACGACCCCCCTTAGAACTTCGCCGCAGCGGCAGCCGCGGGCTTCGCGGCCCGGTTCGCCGGTCTCAAGGCCGTATTTAACTGCCGCGTCCAGAACGGCATATTTCTTTCTCAACCTGAGCCCGCTCTGAGGGATCCTCCCCAACCCCCGCCAATAGGCGTCCCAGGGCTCGAGCATCTCTTTCATCAAGGCCAGGGCGACCGGGTTCCCTTCGGGCTTAACGACCCGGGAGTATTCGTTGGCGACCCTCGGGCGCCGCGTCCGGATCTGGCCCAGGACGGACAGGACGCCTTTGAGGATGTCCTCCGGCTCAAAGCCGGCGATCGCTCCCGGGATGCCGTACTTCTCCGGGATGAACGCGTAAGGCCTCTCTCCGATGATGACGCTGACGTGCCCCGGGTAGAGGAAGCCGTCGACGGCGCATTCGCCCGATTCGAGGATGGCTTTGATGGCCGGTGGAATGAGCCAAAAAGCCGTCAACACGGAAAAATTCCCGACCTTCTCCTCGCGGGCCCGGCGGACCGTGAAGGCGATCCCGGGGATCGTGGTCTCAAAACCGGCCCCGAAAAGAACGACATCCTTGTCCCGGGCCCGGCGAGCGGCTTCGAGCGCTTCCTCGGGGGAATAGACGATCTTGACGAACGAGCCGGGGGCGGGGACGGCCGTCTGGAGCGAGCCCTTCCGGGTCGGGACGCGGGTCATGTCGCCGAATGTGGCCAGGATCGTTCCCTCCCTTTGTGTTACGAGCTCGATAGCGGCCTCATGGAGGCCGTCGGGCGTGATACAGACCGGGCAGCCCGGCCCGGAGACCGTTTCGACCCCGGCCGCCTCGAGCTGAGGCTTGAGACCGTACCTGTGGATGGCCATGGTGTGCGTCCCGCACACTTCCATCAGACGTATGGGCCGGCCCAAAACGCGGGTCGTCTTCCGGACTTTTTCCAGCAGATCGGTCAGGACCTTTTTATTCGGCATGTTATGGCGTCTATATCCGGGTTTATTGAAACGCAGGCTATAGCCTGATACGACAAGCCCGCGACTACGAGCCTACGGCCACCAACCCGTCGTTGGAAGCTTACGAGTGCCGGCCAGAAACCTCCCGCTTGCGGCTTAGGCGCCGCTCTCGTATCTTTCCATCTCTTTAAAAAGCTTCAGCGTCTCCCGGGCTTCTTTGGGGCTTAACTTGGAAATCGCGAAACCGGCGTGGATGATGACCCAATCCCCGGCCTTGACACCAGGCAGGAGGGCGAAATTCGTTCGGACCTCGCTGCCGATATAGTTCACGGTCCCGGCCCCGGAACCTTCGACCCGGGTGACCCTGGCGGGAATGGCGAGACACATAGTCTCATTTTAGCCCATCGGGGCGGGATTGTCTATTTCAGAAGAGCTGGACAGGGCAGACAAGCTGGACAAGCCGGACAGGGTAACATATAATGACCCCTTATGTTTGAAAGCCTCGAAGGGTATATCGAGCCCGGCTCGGAAGAAGACGTTCTCGTCCGCCGGATCGATCTTACGAGGCTTCCCCGGCACGTGGCCGTCATCATGGACGGCAACGGCCGATGGGCGAAGCAGAGGGGGCTTTCCCGCATCGAAGGCCACCGGGCGGGGTCCGATTCCGTCCGGGAGATCGTCGAGGCTTCGGCCCGCCTGGGCGTCAAGGTCCTGACCCTGTACGCCTTTTCAAAGGAGAATTGGAGGCGTCCCCGCCGGGAAGTCTCGGAGCTCTGGTCGCTTCTCCGCAATTACCTGAAAAAGGACGCCCATGTGCTCATGGAGAACGATCTCCGGCTGCTCGTGATCGGCCAAAAAAACGGCATTCCCAAGATCGTCCTGAAGGAGCTTGAGCGCGTGGAACGGGAGACCGCGGTGAACGGACGGATGACCGTCGTCCTGGCCCTGAACTACGGCGGCCGTTCCGAGATCGTCGACGCCGTCAAAAGGATCCTCCGGGAGAGGGGCACGGACCCGGATGCCCTGACCGAGGAGTCGTTCTCGGGCCTCCTCTATACGGCCTCCCTTCCCGACCCGGACCTCCTCATCAGGACGAGCGGGGAGCTTCGCGTCTCGAACTTCCTTCTCTGGCAGATCGCCTATGCGGAGATGTGGGTAACGCCCGTCCTATGGCCGGATTTCCGGAAGAAGCACTTTCTTCAGGCCCTCGTCGAATACCAACAAAGAGAAAGGAGGTTCGGCGATATCCGGCCCCGTTGACCCGGTCTGAACCTTCTATCGCCGCAGACATCTCATGAACTTGCGCAAGCGGAGCCTGACGGCCTTCATCCTTCTCGGCATCCTTTTCATTGTCATCCAGTATGCCCCTCTGATCGTTTTCTTCCTCCTCCTGCAGGTTTTCATCCTGGCCGCTTTGGTGGAGTTCTACAACCTGGCCGACCGAAAGAAGCTTTCCCCTCAGCGGGCCTTGGGGGCGGCCTGCGCCCTGATCATCAGCGCCTCCTTCTACTTCCCGCGGCTGGGGTTCGAGAGAGGGCTTTTCATCTGCCTTCTCGCGGCCTGCGCGTACTTTGTCGTCCGCATCAGCACCCTGGAGAGGCTGGCGGGTTTCCCCCAGTCCATGTCCGTCACCTTCTTCGGGGCCCTGTACCTGAGCTTTCCATTGAACTACCTCTACAGGATCCGGTTGGAGAACGGTGTCTTCTCACTTTACTTCCTCTTCGCGGTGATCTTCCTCGGCGACACGGGGGCCTACTTCATCGGCAGGCCTTTCGGCCGGAAGAAGATGACGCCCATCGCCAGCCCCAACAAGACCTGGGAGGGGAGCGTGGGGGGTATCCTTTTCGCCTGCCTGGGCGCCCTGGCGGCCCGGAAGCTCCTGCTCCCGGACATCGTCCTCTGGAAGGCCGTTCTCTGCGGGGTCCTTGTGCACGCGGCCGCCCAGATCAGCGATCCTCTCGAATCGCTTTTCAAGAGGGCGGTCGGGATCAAGGATTCGTCCAACGTCCTACCCGGCCACGGGGGTTTCCTGGACAGGATCGACAGCCTGATCCTGGCCTCCCCGCTCTTCTATTATCTCGTCGAAGCCCTCTGGAAATAGGCCCTTGGGAACCATGGAACATCGCCGCGAGACAATCGCCGTCCTCGGCTCGACCGGGTCGATCGGCCGGAGCACCTTGGAGATCGCGGCCCGACTCAAAAATAAGTACCGGATTACCGGCCTGGCGGCGGGCTCCAACGTTGCCCTCCTCCTCAAGCAGACCGCGGAGTTCAAGCCGGAGATCGTCTCCCTGAGGACGGAGCGGGATGCCGCCGAGTTCCTCCGGAGGCACAAGGGGGGGAGGGTCCGGGTGACATTCGGGCCCGAGGGCGCCGTTGAGGTGGCCGGCCGGTCCGGCAACGACATCGTCGTCTCGGCCATCACCGGCATCG